>JADNEJ010000561.1 GCA_016292295.1 Candidatus Thiodictyon intracellulare | reverse complement strand
CCGTCGCCCGCACGCCGACGTCTCGACTCGCCAACAAGATAATCCGTGCGCGCATTGCAATTTGCTGCGGACAGCTCGGTTGTCGTTCAAGCGTCTTCAGTTGCCGACGCTCACGATCGGTTACAGGAACGGGGGCAGCACGCAGTAAAGGCATCGCAGGGATTCAGTAGAATTCTTAAAAATGCTAGTTTACGACATACTCCCAGAAATAACATTAGAATTTCCATCATTAGGTATTAGTATGCGGAAATATTTTTCGTAGGGCTCGAAGTGGATGTCCGAGGCACTGCTGGTGATGACGTCCACCAAGATCTTGTTGACGTAGCGCACCACCGGGGCGTCGTCAACATTGAGATCGGAGTCGTCGCGTTGGTCCTCGTCGTCTGCGGCAATGTCGAGGTTGTCCAGGTCCGTATCCATGAGGTCGGTCATAGTGGTGTCCTGGGCATCAATGGCGCGGTCGATCGCCGCCGAGAGTTTGTCCTTCTCCACCAGGACCGCGTTCGTGGCGAGCCCCGTGTTGAAGCGAATCTCCTCCAGGGCCGCCCCGTTGGTCGGGTCCGACAGCGCGAGGAAAATCCGGTTGCCGCGGCGGAACAGGGGCAGGGCGCGATGCTTGCGGATCAGCTTCTCATCGACCAGATCCAGCGGCATGTCGACCAGCTCGATGGCGCCTAAGTCCAAGAGCGGGACGCCGAACTCGTGGGAAGCGGCGATGGCGATGCGCCGACTGTCGAGCACCTTTTGGTCGACCAAATACTTGACGAAGGGCTCGCGGCGTCGCAACGCCTCCGTGGTCGCCTGGTCCTCGGTCAGCAAGCGATCCTGCACCAGGCGCCACGCGAGGCCCGACGATTTCATGGTGTTCTGATTGGTCGCCATTGGATGCCTGTCCTATCGGGGTGGCCTCGTGGGGCGCGGGGCCAAAGTCCAAGTTTTGCCCCCACCGCCACAGCCTGGGCGTGCGGGGGCCGTCAAAACACCGTGCCGCCCATTCCCAGCACCTGGTCCGCCGTCAGGGTCAGCACCGCAAAACTTCCCGGGGCCGCTCCTGCAAGTGTGTTATCTGTTGACCGAAAATGCGAGCCTGACGTTCTTGGCCACCAGTCCGTTGTCCTTCTGCTCGCTTTCGTTGACGTAGAACTCCAGGACGGTCTCCCGGTTCATCAGCAGGTCCTCTGTGACGTCGTCCGCCAATTCGTTGACGTGACAAAAGACGCTCGCGTAGGGCGAGCCCTCACCCCGGGGGTCCGTGACCCACAGGTTAGGGGAGATGTGGTCCATGATACGTAGAAAGCCGTAGCCCTTGTCCGCGATCCACTTGGTGCAGACCCCGCGAACGCAGGAGCCGGATTTGCCCCACTCGTTGCGTGGTTCATAGGAGACTGGTACCAGGTCGGGGATCAGGAAGCCGGAGTAGAAGGCGTCAACCTCGCGCTGGAGATCGCGGGAGACGTTCTTGAAACCGATCAACTCCACCCGGCAGCCCTTGTTTTGCAATGCATTCACCACCTGGATGAAGTCGCCGTCGCCGGTGACGAGCAACACCTGGTCGAGCTTGTCGGCCTGAAGCATGGCATCCACCGCCATGTCCAGGTCTGCATTGGCCTTGGTGGTGACGTTGCCGGCCTCGTCCGTGTAGCGGCGTACCAGCTTGACGGTGATCTTCCAGCCGAAATCCCGCACCATCTGCTGATAAATACGCGACTTCTTGGCGTATTCCATGTCTTCGCGCGCGCGCTCGGCATCGAAGGCCATATAGGTATTCAAGCGTTGCAAGACACCGTTTTCGCGAGCCGCAAAGCGGCGCAGAACGTCATAACGCATCTGGTAGCCGCCGTTGTAACGGACATTCTCGGCATCGACAAAGACACCAACACGACGATAAGAACTCAATTTAACCTCTCAAAAAACATTAAATTAATCTGAGGTGCGGCAAGGTGCTGCCAGGCCCCGGGGCAGCAACCAAGGCTGCGCCCTGAGCCACTGGTTCCGCTCGCCGGACCGCAGTTGCACAGGATCAACAAGATAATGCAACGAAAGATTCAGCCTGAAAAAATTTTGTAAATCCTGCCGATCCTGTCCGTTCACCGGCGCTCGATCGCGATACTGATCCCGACCGTGACTGGTCGCACCGCCTGCGGTGCGACCAGTCGCGCCACCTTACTTGTTGGCGCGGCCCTCGATCAGGTCATGGACCACGGTCGAGTCGGCCAGGGTCGAGGTGTCGCCCAGGCTGTCGATCTCGTTGGCCGCGATCTTGCGCAGGATGCGACGCATGATCTTGCCCGAACGGGTCTTCGGCAGGCTCGGTGCCCATTGGATGATGTCCACGATGGCGATGGGCCCGATCTCCCCGCGCACCATGGCCACCAGTTCCTTCTTGAGGTCATCCGTACCCTCGACGCCGGCCATCGGGGTTACATAGGCATAGATGCCCTGACCCTTGATGTCGTGCGGGTAACCCACCACCGCCGCCTCTGCCACATGGGGATGCAGCACTAGGGCCGACTCAATCTCCGCGGTCCCCAGGCGGTGGCCGGAGGCGTTGAGCACGTCGTCGATGCGCCCGGTGATCCAGTAATAGCCGTCCTGATCGCGGCGGGCGCCGTCACCGGTGAAGTAATAACCCGGATACTGCTTGAAGTAAGTGTCGACGTAACGCTGATGGTCACCGTAAACGGTACGCATCTGGGCCGGCCAGGGCTGGGTGATGACGAGTGCACCTTCCCCAGGCCCGTCGATCAGGGTGCCAGTGGCCGCGTCCACCAGGGCCGGGACGACGCCGAAAAAAGGCTTGGTGGCGGAGCCGGGTTTGAGTGCGATGGCGCCCGGCAGGGGGGTGATCAGGTGGCCGCCGGTCTCGGTCTGCCACCAGGTGTCCATGATCGGGCATCGCTCGTCGCCCACCACCCGATGGTACCACTCCCAGGCCTCCGGGTTGATCGGCTCACCCACCGAGCCCAGGATGCGCAGCGACTTGCGCGAGGTCTTCTTGACCGGATCTTCGCCCGCGCGCATCAGGGAGCGGATGGCGGTCGGGGCGGTGTAGAAGATGTTGACCTGGTGCTTGTCCACCACCTGCCAGAAGCGCGACATGTCAGAATAATTTGGGATACCTTCGAACATCAATGACGTAGCACCGTTTGCCAGGGGCCCGTAGACGATGTAGGTGTGGCCGGTGACCCAGCCCACGTCCGCGGTACACCAGTAAATCTCGCCCTCCTGGTAGTCGAAGACGTACTTGTGAGTCATGGCGGCAAAGACCAGATAGCCGCCGGTGGTGTGCAGCACACCCTTGGGCTTGCCGGTGGAACCGGACGTGTAGAGGAGAAAGAGCGGGTCCTCCGCGTCCATCTCCTCGGGCTCACAGGTCGGGGCGGCCTTGGCCATCTCCTCGTGGTACCAAACGTCGCGGCCCGCCTTCCAGGCCACTTTGCCGTCGGTGCGGCGCACCACGATCGCGGTGCCGACGCTGGGACACTCCTCGAGCGCGGTGTCCACGTTCTTCTTCAGGGGCACACTGCGCCCGCCGCGCATACTCTCATCGGCGGTGATGACTACCCGGCAGTCGGAGTCCAGGATGCGGTCGCGCAGACTGTCCGGGGAGAAGCCCCCGAAGACGATCGAGTGGACGGCACCGACCCGGGTGCAGGCGAGCATGGCCACCGTCGCCTCGGGGATCATCGGCATGTAAATGCACACTCGATCGCCTTTCTTGACCCCATGGGCCTTGAGCACGTTGGCAAATTTGCTGACATCCGCGTGCAGTTCGCGGTAGGTGATCTTGCGGCTCTCGGCTGAATTGTCCCCCTCCCAGATGAGCGCGACCTGGTCGCTACGGGTCGCCAGGTGGCGGTCTAGGCAGTTGTAGGAGACGTTGAGCTTGCCGCCCTTGAACCAGTTGATGTGCAGGTTGTCCGCGTCGAAACTCCAGTCCAGCACCGAGTCCCAGGGCTTGGACCAGGTGACGAACTCTTTCGCCTGGGCGGCCCAGAAGGCCTCCGGGTTCGCCAGCGACTGCTTGTACATCGCCGCGTACTGCTCCGCGTTGATGTGGGCTTTGGCCGCGATGTCCGCGGGGATGGGGTAAATTTTATCTTGCGACATGTCTCATGTCCTCCGGTTGGGTGGTGGCCGCCAGCAAAACCCAAGGGTTTGGTCTTCGGGGCCAAGGGCAAGCTTGGGGGGAAAGCCAATACTAAGCGTTAGGCAAATCGCTTTCCAGGCTCTCGCGGCGTGCGGCCTCTGCCCCGCTGGGGCACGAATAGGCGAGGAACCAAGTCAGAAACGCGAACTGGTGGGGATCGGACGAGATCTACGTCATCTGCGACAACGCTTGCTACTACCGCTTCAAAGCGGTTCAAGATTACATCAAGGGTTCCCGCATCAAGCTTGTCTTTCTTCCGCCTTATGCGCCAAATTTAAATCTTATTGAGCAGCTATGCAAATTCTTTAAGAAAAAAGTTCTGTATAACAAGTATTACGAATCATTTGACGGGTTTCGCAAAGCCTGCGCAGGCTTCTTCAGCAACCCTGGTGAGTACCAGGGCGACTTGCTCTCCTTGCTGACGGAGAACTTTAAAATAACCGGCCGGTGAGGAAACAGAAAATTTGGCATTAGCTGAGTATAGTCGGGATCGGTGGTGACGCGCACCGGCCCCGCCATACCGGGCGCCAGCCAGAACCAATCCCGCGCCCCGAATACCTTGGAGACGACACCTGGCGGCAGCAGTTCAAGGCGTCTCAACAAGGCGCCAAGCTCCGCCAATCCATAAGCGGCCGGCGGGCCCGGCGGCTCTTCCAACTCCTCCTCCGTCACCTCATTGAGCTCGAACTCGGCCTGCTCGGCGGCCGTCAGACCGGACTCGGTATCCGCTACCAGGTTGGCCTTTGCCAGGCCGCGATCCTCCGGACGCCACAGACTGACCTGCGTAATGGCCTGGGGCAGGCGGGCCAGAGTGGGCTGGAGTCGGCCACCAAAGCTCTGCAACAGATTGATCCGGTGGCGCAGGGCATCGTAAACGTCCGCCTCCACGGTGTCCTGGTAGTGCAGGTTGACGATACGGATCTCGGGGTGTTCCTGCCCCAAGCGGTCGATGCATCCGGCCTTGATCATAACTCCGCCCACGCCCGTCACTCCGCCACCAGCGTCAGAGCAGGCAAACTGACTGGCCGCGGTCGTCGGCGCCGCGC
>JADNEJ010000225.1 GCA_016292295.1 Candidatus Thiodictyon intracellulare | reverse complement strand
GGGCGTGGTGCTGCGCCAGTAGGTAAAGGCCGCGGCCGTCTGTGCCAGATCGGCAACGGCGGGGAGTGACAGTGACATCGTAGAGCCTCCGGATCACCAAAAACGAGGCTCTTACGCTACCGGGCCAGGGACGAGATTTCATGCAGCCTTACCGGAAGGACACCATCAAGCCAAGCCAGGAACAGCTTATACCCCAACACCAGCACCATGGCACCGATGAAGAGCCCGATGATGCCGGCGCTGAGAAAGCCGCTGATGGCCCCGACAAAGATCACCGCCATCGGCACCTCCACCCCGCGGCCCAGCAGGATGGGCTTCAGGACATTGTCGATGCTGCCCACGAAGAGGGTCCAGATCAGCAAGAGCACGAAGGTGAGGGTGTCGGCGGTGGCGAAGCAATAGATCAGGATCGGGATAGCCAGGGGAAAGATGCCGATCTGCACCACGCTCAGCAGCAGCGCCAGCAGTGCCCAGAGCTCCGCCGCCGGGACCCCGGCCTCCAGCCAGCCCAAGCCCGCCAGGATCGCTTGGATCAGGGCCACGCGCAGGATACCGCGGGTTACACTGCGGATGGTCGCCGTCGCCAGTTGGGCGAACTCGACCCCTCGCGCTCCGGCAAGCCGCCGCGCGATGGTCAGGGTCGTGCGCTGCGCCGCGCTCTCGTGGGCGAGCAGCATCCCGGCGATGGCGATCGCAAAGACGAATTGCAGAAAGCCCATCCCGGCCCCGGCCCCGGCCGCGCTCCTGCCCAGCCAGTGCAGACCTATCTTGATCTCCGGCAGCGCGCGGCGCAGGGCATCCGCCAGGTTGGTCGAGGCATCGCGCCAGAAATCATCGACGGACGGACCTACCAGCGGCAGGCCCGCCACCCAGTCCGGCGGCGGGACATCGAGTGCGCTCTCCCCATAGTCGCGCATCGGTGCATGGGCACCGTCCAGCACCGATCCGCTAAGCAGCACCGCTGGCACCATCAGGGCAGCGAAGGTCAGGAACGCCAGCAGGGTCGCGGCCAGCGCGGGCCGACCGCCCAAGGCCTCGTGGAGACGCCCATGGACCAGGTGCAGACCGATGGCGATGATCAGTCCCCACAGGGAGGGGACGCTGAAGGGCCGCACGATATCCAGGCACCAGGCGGCCTGCATCACGATCAGGGCGATGCGGATGAAGGTCTCGATCGCCCGGTCCATGAACTACCGGTCTGCGGGTGTCTCTGGGGCCATGGCGATACCTGTGGTCGGGTCCGGTGGGGTGGCTGCCGGTGGCATGAGAAGATGCGTGCGCTGACGCGCGAGTTGCTCAACGACTGGGACACCGTCTGGGTGGTGCTCGACCATCCGGAGCTGCCGTTGACCAACAACGAGGTCGAGCGCGCCCTGCGCCACTGGGTCATCGCCCGCCGCATCGGCATGAGGACCCGCACCGCGCAGGGCACCCCCGTCTTCGCCCACTTGGCCAGCATCATCGAGGGCCTTGATCACAAATCCGCCTAAGGCCGGACGGCCCATGTGGAATTACGCGCGCAAAACCATGTTCTGCAAGGGAGTTGCGACGCCGGGACTGAACAAGGTGGGCGGAATTATGATCAAGGCCTCGCTGTAGGTATAACATCAGACGCAGGACACCCGGTAGGCGCTGGCCAGGGTTTGATCGTGATTCCAGTCCGGGTAATCGTAGCTGAAGTTTCCTGGTTCTGAAACAAGGGCAGGGCCAAACACTTGGGGCAGGCAGTTTTCGTAGGGGTTTGCGTGGATCTCCGCAAACCCCTCGAAAATCCCCCCACCGCTACCCTCCGCCCCTCCGGTGCCCTCTGGAAAAGCCGGAAACTTCAGATGGCCTTGATCATAATTCCGCCTATCTTGTTCAGTCCCGGCGTCGCCGTTCCATTTCAGAACAATGTTTTGCGCGCTAAAACCCACATGGGCCTGCCGACCTTGGACGGATTTGTGATCAAGGCCCTTCAGATCGTAGGTCTGCTCATCCCACTTGAGTACCTCATCCTTTCCGGCGATCACCCGTTCCTCGAGTGCGATCAAGGAATTGAGTATCTTGAAGGTGGATGCCGGCGAGAATTCGTGCTGCGCGCGCGCAGCGTTGTAAATGCAGGTTGGTCCCTCGGCCAAGGGCGAAATCACCATGGTGCCGTCGCGGCCGGCCCGAGCGAAGAGCCCGGCGATTGCCTGATCATCCGCTACCGAGGAGGGGGTCAGAACAATCGCAAGGATGGCGAGCAACGGCCCTCGCAGGGTCTTCATGCGCCGCTCGGCTCGGATTGCGCTGCCCGTGCCCACCGAATCGCGGCGATGCGCGCCTTGCGGATGGCCGCGGGGATGAGTGGCGGTGCGCCCGCAGCGGCGGCGATGGTTTGGACGTCGACTGCGGCGGCGGCGTCGCGCAGTCGGCGCAGGGTCGCGGCCTGAGGGTAGGAGCGCTCGGCGGAGCCGGTGCGCCCGCGAAAGTCGGCCTCGCAGGCAGTGAGCATCTGGTGGAAGCGGGCAGGGCGGCGGAAGGCGTCGGTGCGCTCCAGGAGCTCCAGGATGGTGGCGTGGCGCAATTCGTTGACGGTGTGGACCAGGCCGTGGTCGCGAGCGGTGATGCGGGCCAGCGCCCGGTAGTAGTTGGGAACCCGCAAGCGGTCGCAGACGTCTTCGAGCAGCGCGACGCTGCGCTCCTCGTGGCCGTGGTGGCGCGGCAGGATCTCTACCGGGGTGGTGCCCTTACCCAGGTCGTGGCAGAGGGCGGCGAAGCGGACCTCGAGGTCCGGTGAGAGTCGTGCAGCCATGTTCACCACCAGCATGACGTGCACGCCGGTGTCGATCTCCGGGTGCCACTTCTCGGGCTGGGGTACGCCCCACAGGCGGTCGAGCTCCGGCAGCAGCCGGGCCAGCGCCCCGCAGTCGCGCAGGACCTCGAAGAAGCGCGAGGGCCGCTCCGCCGCCAGCGCCTTGACCAATTCCTGCCAGACCCGCTCCGGAACCAGTGCGTCCACCTCTCCGGCGGCGACCATGGCGCGCATCAGGTCCAGGGTCTCGGGGGCGACCGCGAAGCTCAGGTGGGCGAAACAGGCGGCGAAGCGGGCGACCCGCAGGATGCGCACTGGGTCCTCGCTGAAGGCAGGGGAGCAGTGGCGCAGGACCCGCGCCTTCAGGTCAGCGAGGCCGCCGAAGGGGTCGATGAGGGTGCCGTCCGGGGCCTGCGCCAGGGCGTTGATAGTGAGATCGCGCCGCCGCAGGTCCTCCTCCAGGGTGACCGAGGGGTCGGCCTGGACGACGAAGCCACGGTAACCAGGGGCGGTCTTGCGCTCGGTCCGGGCCAGGGCATACTCGGCCTTGGTCTGGGGGTGCAGGAAGACCGGGAAGTCCCGGCCGACCTGCGTGAAGCCGCGGCGCAGCAGTTCGTCCGGCTCGGCACCGACCACCACATAGTCCCATTCGACCGGGATCCGGCCCAGGAGCGGATCGCGTACGGCCCCGCCGACCAGGTAGACCTGAAGGTCGGCGGCAGGGTCCGCCGCGGGCGGACGGGGGAGGGCGGACATCGGCGGTCAGGCCCTGGGGACCTTGGTGTCGATCCGCTTGGGTGCGGCATCAATTTGACTGGCCGTCGCGGGCCCGCCAAGTGCGTGCACCGATGGTGGACCCGGCGGCGCCGCGCCGCCGCGATTGTCGCTGAAGTGTCGGGGCAATGCCCTCAGGACCCGCTTGATCCAGTGCCACAGCACCGGCAGCAGCCAGATCAGGAACAGGAAGAACAGCGCCAGGGCGATCAGGAAGATGCCGGGGTGGGTCAGCGCCAGCAGTAGCCCACCGATCACGCTCACGTCCTCGGTCACCGAGGCGATCCAGTTGGTGAATGGCTCAGATGAGGTGTTGAGCATGATCCGGGTGCCAGCCTTGGTGGCGTGGCTGGCCGCCGCCACGCCGCCGCCCAAGAGGCCGACCAGCGTATCGCCCAGGGGTCCCACGTCGCCGACTGCACCCACGGCCATCAGGGCGCCGGCCGGGATGCGGATGAAAGTGTGCAGGCCGTCCCAGATGCTGTCGAACCCTTGGACCTTGTCGGCGAAGAACTCGGCGACGAACATGGCGCCGACCGCGAGCAACACCCTGGGATCGGCCAGGATGTGCAGGCCCGGGGGCAGGTCCGCCGAGCCCGTGGCACAGGCGAGGCCGAGCACCAGCATGGCGGCGTAGAGATTGATGCCGCTCGCCCAACTGGCACCGAGGGTCAGGGCAAGGGTCTGGGTTAGGGTATCCATGGCGACCTCGTGCAAATGACGATGATTGCTTGATTATAGGGCCAGCCGCAGGATGCGCACCGCTGCTTCTTGCTGGCGCGGCCCCGCCGGCCGCCGCGGTTGCGCGCCGGGGGGCGTCCCGGGGTATAGCCCGGGCCACTGGGGCGTTAGAATGCAGCCCCTTCCAATCCTCCTTAAGCGGCCTCCCGTCATGCGCTACCTCCTCTACCTGCTCCTGTTTGCCCTGCTCGTCTTCTGCATCTGGCCCTATTACTATATCTTCAGGCTGGACGGCGCCCTAAGCAAGGAGGACACCACCGAACTCGCCACCCTGGTGGACCTACCCGCGATCCGCGCCCACTTCAAGGCCCGCGTCACGGCAGGTGCCGACCAGTTGCTTCTGGCCGCCGACCCCAAGAGCACCATGGGCTGGATTCGCCAGAACCTGGAGCGGCTGGGCGACTCGGCGCTCGACCAGGCGATCACCGTGCCCTGGGTGCGCGAGACCCTGCGCCAGGCGGTCTCCGAGGCGACCCACCAGAGCCCGCCTTTCCTGCTGAGCGGGATCGATTTCGCCTTCTTCGAGTCCTACAACCGCTTCCTGATTCGTATCGGTGACCTGGACCGCAATCCGACCCATGTGCGCCTGTCTCTGGAAGGGACCGAGTGGAAGATTACGGACATCATTCGCTAACGAGCTCTTAGTAACTCGACTTTGGCCATTTTAGGCGACTCCGATCATCGTGCCAGCCGCAACCGGCAATCGGGAGGCCAGGGTCCGCACGGCGGACCCATGGAGGACCATGGAACCAATCCGTCTGGTCCGCTACGCGGCCCCGGCGCGGCGGCCGGGCATGCCGCGCGCTGCCGCTCAGGCAGTCGCGGCCAGTTGCGCGAGCACGCGCTCCCAGGCAGGGCGGGAAATTACCACCTGATCCTGATCCGCGAGCAAGTTGACGTCATTCCCCT
>JADNEJ010000612.1 GCA_016292295.1 Candidatus Thiodictyon intracellulare | reverse complement strand
GAAGCGGCGCATCGGCAGTAGCACTCCGGCCATCGGGCGGCCATCGGGGTTGATCTCGACAGTGTCCCGGACCCGCCGCCCCGACGGAGCCCCGAAGTCCGACAGGCTGATAGCAGGTGCCGACGGCGCGCAGGCGCTCGGCGGTGTTGGTCGCCCAGACGCTGTGCTTGAGCGCCTAGACGCGGGTCGGGTCGACGAAGAGACGGGCACCTTGGAGCTTGAGGTTGATGGTTTGGGGGAAGTCGCGGTTGCGGTCGTAGCTGAATTGGCCGGCCCAGCCGACCGGGGGTGCGACGTTGACGGCCTGTTCGGCCAGATGGTGAAGGAAGCGGACCTCGTTGCCGGTTTACGCCAGCAGCTAGGCGCGCAACTGGTCGGCGGACTCGAAGCTGCCGTAGAGCGGACGGAAATCAAAGAAGATGGCGCCGTTGAGCACGGCCTGAGGGTCGGGCTCCGCCAGCCAGTCGGCGAAGCGCCGTCGCCACTCCCCCCTTACTCAGGCGCCAGCTCGGGTTGCCGGCCATGATGTTGCCGCGGTAGCGCTCGAAGCCGCAGTGGTGCAGGGCCTGGTTGACCGCCTGGGCGAAGGGCAGGAAGGCGGCGCGCAGCTCATCGGTGGCGGCGGGGTCCGGCGGAACGAAGATGAGCCCGTTGTCCTGGTCGGTGGCGAAGGTCTGCTCCAAGCGGTCCTCGGAGCCGAAGACCAGCCAGCACCAGAGGGCGGCGGGGAGGTCGAACTCGTCCTCCATGATCTCGATGACACGCATGCCGATCAGGTCATGGAGCCCGGAGACCCACTGACACAGTGCCTCCACCCCTATGCCGGAGCGGAACAGCTCGGCGCCGCGCTTACGCACCTGGTCTGCGGCCAGGGTCATGGCGGGCCGGTCACGGGCATTGCCGATGGCTTCGATCAGGACCTCTGCCCCGCCGGCGCACAGCCCCAGCAGGTCCGCCTGGCCGACCAGTCCGAAGAGCCGCCCGTCGCCTTCGATGAGCAGCAGGTGTTTGGTCCTGCGCCTGATCATCAGGACCTTGGCCCGATGAGCGGGGGAGTCTGCGGCGATGGTGAGCGGTGCGCCGATCATATGGGCGGCCACCGGATCGTTGAGTCCGCCCCCCTCGAAGCTGATGACGTGCAGCATCTCGCGCAAGGTGACGCCCAGGGGCAGGCCGGTGGCCGGGTCGGCTATCACCGCCGCGTCCTCCTGGCGCTGGCTAATTTGGTAGAGGATGTCGCGCAACGTCGCCTCGGGTGGGACCACTAGGGGGGGCGGCGCGCTAGAGTGCGCAGGAGCGTCTGATCCGCACCCCCGGTCTGCTCCATGACCATGTTGAGCTGGGACTCGTCAGAGCCCTGCGTCGGCGACAAATCGTTGTTGTCGCTCATGGCTCAGTTCCCGGTCGGCGCGGTCGCGGCGTCGGTACTCAACAGCCTGCGCACATTGGCGATCAGATCGTGAGTGGAGAAGGGCTTGGGCATGTAGGCATCGGCCCCGAGCAGCAGGCCCTTCTTCTGCTCGGCCTCGCGGCTCTTGGCAGTGAGCACCAGGATACGGATGGCGGCCAATTGCGGGTCCGCCCGCACCGCCTGTAGGACCGTGTAGCCGTCGAGCTTGGGCATCATCACATCCAGTATCACCAGGTCCGCGCATTGGGCGCGGATGGCGGCCAAGCTCTCCTCACCGGCGCGTGCCACGGTAACCGTGAAGCCCTCTCGTTTCAAGATAAACTCCATTTAGATGAAGATATTGGGTTCGTTTTCGACGATCAGGACACGTTGGCTCATGGTGGGCTCTCACCGGGTGGCGGGGCCGGATCGGTGCGATCCTGGCCCGATGGTTCAACCTGGATGTGGGACGCAGGCGCGCTATTTTTGGTTTCTCGGCACGGGTCGCAAGCGAGCTCGGGCAACTCAAAGCACAGCGTAGCCCCCGTGAGCGCGCCGGCCTGCGCCCAGATCCGGCCGCCGAAATTCTCTACGATCTGGCGGCTGATGGGCAGCCAGAGGCCGGTTCCGATGGGCTTCTCACCGCCGCTGGCGGCCTGGCGAAACTTCTCGAAGACCAGGTCTAGGTCCGCCGCCGGGATACCGCGCCCGTTGTCCGCGACACAGACCCGCAGCCAGTCCTCCCGGCGGTCCAGTCGCACCTCCACTCGCTCGTGCGTGGTCGGGACGAACTTGGCGGCGTTGGACAGCAGGTTGACCAGGACCTGGATCAGCCGGTCCCGGTCGGCCAGGACCAGGGTTGCGCCGAGTGCGGCCTCGGCTCCAGGGTGATGGCGAGTTGCGCCCCGCGCTCCTGGATCAACTGACCGGCAGCGGCCACCGATTGCTCGATCACTCCCTTGAGATCGACCGGCTCGATCAGCCAGTCCGCGTGGCCCGATTCGATTTTGGCGAGATCCAGGACCTGATTGACCAGCCGCGAGAGGCGTTCGGTCTCGCTGACCAGGATGCCGAGGAAACGCTTGCGTTCGCCGATCTCGATCTCCGGATCATCGACCAGGATCTCGGAGAAGGCACGGATCGCGGCGAGCGGGGTGCGCAACTCGTGGGTGACTGAGTACATGAAGTCGTCCTTGAGCCGATCCAACTTCTGGAGCCGCTCGTTGGCGGCGCGTAGCTCCGCGCTGGCCGCCTCCAGTTCCCGGGACTTCTGTTCCAGTTCCAGGCTGTAGGTGCAGACCTGGGAGGCCTCGTCGAGGATATCCAGGACCTCGTCGACCCCCAGGGCCTCTTTCTCGGTTACAGCGGCGACCATGATCCGGGCGGAGGCTCCGCCGATGGCCCCGGACAATAGCGTCTTGACGAAGTCAACCGTCTGGGCGTCCGCCGGGAGGCTCTCCGGTGCCTTGATGCCGCGTGAGGCAGCGTAACCGGTGAAGGCACGCCGGGTGCGCTCGGCCCCCAGTAAGCGCTCGGCGAGCGTACGCAGTTCCGCGACCTCGGCACTGCCGCGCCACAGCGGCAGGCTGGTGCGTCGGCCGTACTTGAGCGCGTCCACATAGGCGTTCGCCTGGGTGGCCTCCACCGCGTTGGGCGCGCGCAGCGAGGAGACCACGAGGAAGGCGCCGATGTTGGAGCTGAGGCTCCAGAACAGGCAATGAGTCACCTCGTTCCAGTGGTCGAGCCCGAGCAGGCCCTGGGGCTTGAGAACGTCGATGCCGAAGACCACGGACTCGATGAAGGTCGACGGCAGCCAGCCGGAGCGGGCGAAGGAGGGCAGGAGCAGGGTATAGAGCCACACCAGGAAGCCCGCCGAGAGCCCGGTCAGGGCGCCCTCGCGGGTGCCGCCGCGCCAGTCGAGCGCGGCGAAGACCACCGGTGCGAACTGGGCCGCCGCGGCGCAGCTGATGAGCCCGATGCCCACCAGAGCATAGGCCTCCCTCGCCAGCCGGTAATAGAGTCAGCCCAGCAGCAGGATGAGGAGAATGGCGGCGCGGCGGATGATGAGCAGCAGGCGGCCCAGATCCATGCTCTCGGGGCGGTAGTGCCAGCGGCGCAGCAGCACCGTCAGCACCAGGTCGTTACTGACCATGGTAATTAGGGTAGTGACCTCCGACCTCCACGATCACCATCCCGGTGGCCGCCGAGAGTCCGCCGATGAAGACCGCCAACGCCAGCCACGGATGGCCGAAGGCTATCGGCAGGGTGAGGACAAAGGTATCCGGGTCCACCCGACCGTCCGGAAAGGCCAGGAGTCCGGCCGCCGCGATCTAGATCACGAACAGGTTGATCAGCAGCAGATAGAGCGGGAAGAGCCAGATCGCCCGACGGATCTGGCGCTCGTCGCTGTTCTCCACCATCGCCACCTGAAACTGGCGCGGCAGCAGCATCACCGCCAGCACGGCCAGGAGCGAGATGGCGAACCAGTCGGGGGATAAGCGGATCAGCGGATTCAGCAGCGGCACCAGGTGCGAGTCACCGGCGGCCGGCGGCAGGAGCGGGGCGCCGAGGGTCCCGTGGAAACCCAAGAGCCCCAGGGTCACTCACAGACCTACTGCCAGGAAGGCGACGAGTTTGACGATGGACTCGAAGGCTACTGCCGCCACCATCCCCTCGTGGCGCTCGCTGGCGTCCAGGTGGCGGGTGCCGAAGAGGATGGTGAAGGCGGCCAGCAGCAGGGCGACGATGAAGCCTGTGTCCTGCCAAAAGGGCAGGTTCAGGGCCTGGGGCATCTGCATCTGCGGGTAATGCAGCAGGATGGTATAGCTCCAGGCGATGGCCTTGAGCTGCAGTGCGATGTAAGGCACCGCCCCGCAGACCGCGATGACCGTCACCAGGCCGCCGAGCAACTGGCTCATGCCGTAGCGCGAGGCGATGAAGTCCGCGATGGAGGTGATGCGCTCCGCCTTGCTCACCCGCACCATCTTCACCAGCACCGAGCCCTACAGAAGCGCGACCAGGGTTGGACCGACATAGATGGCAACGAAGCCCAGGCCCGAGGCGGTAGCGCGGCCGACGCTGCCGTAGGAAGGTCCAGGCGGTGCAGTAGACGGCGAGCGAGAGGGCGTAGACGCTCGGATTGCCGATCACCGAGCGGCCCCGGTCGGCCCGCCGGTCCGCCCAAAAGGCGAGCGCGAACAGCAGGCTAAGATAGGCGCAGGCGACGCCGATGATAAGCGCTCCGGTGATGACGAGCGATTAACACGCGATTGGTGTGTTTAATCCTGGCCCTGGGAGCAGGCCCAGGCGGCGAGTCCGATCACCAGTGCCCAGGCGCCGAAGAGATAGACATAGAGCGCGTCAATGCCCAGCAGGTCCGGCACCGACGCGAAGGGGTCCGGGAGCGGCGAGAAAAAGGCGAACAGGGCGGCCAGGAACAGGGCCAGCAGGCGTTGTCGCAGCAGGGTGGCGCGGGGCATGGCTGGGCCCGGTGGGTGGGTAAGCGTGGTCCTGAGTATAGGGGTGTCGCGGCCGGGACAGAAATCGTCCGGCGCCGACCACGCGGCGCCGCGCTCGCTCTCGCGATGGTGCGGCGGCGGCTCGAGGCCGGGTCAGCTGACCCGGCTGGGGCTGGTCCCGCGGCTTAGCAGCCTGTCGGACTTCGTGGCCCCGTCGGGGCGGCGGGTCCGGTATACTGTCGAGATTAACCGCGATGGCCGCCCGATGGCCGGAGTGCTGCTGCCGATGCGCCGCTTCCACCCGATGCGCCGCTTCCACCCGATGGACCGCGACACTGACTTGCTCCTGCCGCTGT
>JADNEJ010000600.1 GCA_016292295.1 Candidatus Thiodictyon intracellulare | reverse complement strand
AGTGTACCGGACCCGCCGCCCCGACGGGGCCCCGAAGTCCGACAGGCTGCTAGCGTCCCGGCCCCGCCCGATCGACCCAGCCGCCGCGGCAGCCGAGCGCGTGCGTCGGTGCCGCCCGGATCAGCTCGGCCAGGGCCGACCGGTCTCTGATCGGCCCCTTGAGCCTGATGCGCAGCTCCGTGATTCGGCCCTCCTGGTCACACTCCAGCCGCACTCGCTCCCCGCTGCCCGGACCGAAGGCGCGGTCGAAGGCGACCTGCACCTGCTCGGCCCGCAGCCTGTTGCCGATGTTGGACTCGAAGAGTCGCTGCACCTGCGAGTCGTTGAGTTGCGCTAGCAGCGCTAGCGCCTGCCGGAAATAGGTCTCCGCATCCGTGCCGTAGCAGCTCCCGTGCTTGGCCCACTCGTGGCGCTCCAGGCCCCCGGCCGTCCCAGGCATCCGCCGCTCAAGCTGCGTGCGGGTGGCCGTGCTGAGGTCCGGCCGCGGCAAATGCCCCCAGTCACCTGACTCCGCGGTCTGCCTGTCCGGCGCAGCGATGCCGCAGTAGGCGCGCCCGATCGGCTGCGGCCAGAGCCCGTGGAGTGAGAACTGGCGGGCGTCGACCCGCTCCGGGGTCAGGCTGACGCACTCCGGTCGGTTGGGGCGCGGCTCGCAGAAGGCCGGTTGCCAGATAGCGCAGAGGACATATTGGGCATCCATGCCGTCCGCTCTGTTGGCGGCGGGCGCGGCCGGGACTGGCGTAGGGCTCGCCGTCGGGAGCGCGGCGAGGGCGGGCGCCGTCACCGATGGCTGGGGTTCGCCCGAGGTCCGGGGCGCGGCCGACAGGGGTGCGACGAACCGGCCGCAGGAGACCTTCACCCACCGATCCTGGGGGTCTGCGGACTCGATGCGCAATTGGTAGTAGGTCGGCTCCGGCTTGTTGCGGGCGACGATCAGATAGATCTGCCCCGGCACCAGGCGGATCTGCCCCGGGTTTTTCTGATGCCTGGTCGAGATGCCCGCCGGACAATCCCGCTCCGCGATCAGGCTGCCCGCGAAGGGCTCTGCCGCGACCGCAAGCGGCCAAAGACACAGGAGCAGCGGGATCAGCGGGCGTGACAGGTGCATCTGGTGGACCTCGGTGGTGGCCCGGTCCGGTTGGAGCGGGCTGGCCGCGCGTGTACGCTAACCAGCGTATATGATCCCGGAAAGGCAATTGGTCCGCAAATGATGGGAACGAGGGCCCGCGTACCCATATGGCGTCTGTCTCGCGAGCCCTTTCAACCAACCCCAAGGTGACACGATGGAACAGAACGAACGCCAACTGATCGACGGCTTGTTTGCCAAGCTGAAGCAGGCGCAGCAGCAGCCCGGCCCCCGCGACCCGGAGGCCGAGCAGGTGATTGTGGATGCCCTGAAGAGCCAGCCGGCGGCGCCCTATTACATGGCGCAGGTAATCCTGGTTCAGGACCACGCGATGCAGGCGCAGTACCAGCGCATCCAGGACCTGGAGAAGAAGTTGGCGGAGCGCCCGGCCGACGGCGGCTGCTTCCGGGGCGGTTTCTTCGGAGGCGGCTCGGGTCAGTCGGTGACCACTGTGCTGCCCGCCGCGGAGCGCACCCAGCCCGCCCCCGCCGGCCGAGGTTGGTCCAATCCGTCCCCGGCGGCCGATGAGCGGGTGCCGGTGATGCCCCCTGGTACCCAATATGCGGCAGCGCCGGCACCGGCGCGCGGTCTGTTCGGGTCGGCCCTGGGAGGCGGCGGCGGTTTCATGGCGTCGGCCTTGACGACCGCGGCCGGGGTAGCGGGCGGCATGATGGCGGCGAATGCGTTGAGCAGCCTGTTCGGCGGCAGTCAGGCCCATGCGGCCGGGTTACCGGGTGGCGACCTCGCGGCCCAGACCGCCGCTGCCGAAGCACAGACCGCGGCCGCCCAGGCCCAGGCCGCGGCCGCTCAGGCCCAGGCCGCGGCCGCCCAGGCCAATGCCACGGTGGCGCAGCAGCGTGACGATGATGTACAGCCGGACGATGCTCAGTCAGACAACGATTACAGTGATCCGGGCGACCTATTGGCGGGCAACGACGACGGTGGCTTCGATACCTTCGGGAACTTCTGAGGCCGGGCGCCGTCGGACCCGACGAGTCCCGCGGCGACCGCGCCCGGTCTTGATGGGTAACCGGGCGGCGGCAAACGGCCATGCCGGCAAAACCAGCCACCCGGCACGATGAAAGGGATGCGTGGGAGCTGCTTCAGCCGCGACGAGGCCATGGCGGCTTGCGCGGTTGCGTCGCGGCTGAAGCAGCTCCCACCGGGTCTCGGTCTGATTTTCACGGTAACGCTTCGACCTCCTGGGCTACCCTATCCGAACCGGATGGTCGAGGCCTTATGGCCGGGGGCCGACCAGTGGGAGGCCAGGTAGCGAGCGGCGTACCCGCGCCGTATCATGACCAGCACTACTTGCGTACCAAGGCGCAGCGCGACGGGTGCGATCAGAGCGGATGTGGCTTCGGAGGCACGGACGCCTTTGCTGGTCGGATCGCTTTTGATCGTACCTCAACGCGACTGAAGCAACCCGCGTGGTTGCGGCGCCGGCGGGCAATTGCAATGCGCCTTGCCCGTGGACTCAACCTCACCCAGCCGCCAGGGACTCACCCATGCCGACCCTGCCTCCCTACTTCGCCCGCAAGAGCCTGGAACGGCTGACGCTGGCCCGAGCCCGAGCGGCAGCACGCCCTGCGCCTGCTCGGCCTCGCCGTGGCGGATCACCGCATCCCGGTTGCCGCCATCTACGAAGCCCTGTTCCCGCTCACCGCCCCGGCCGCCGCCAACGCGTCGCTGGAACGGCTGCTGGCGGCCAGCGCGTCGTGCAGCGGGTCAGCAAGCAAGGGGAGGGCGAGTCCCAGATCGCCGCGCAGGACGCCATCACCGACTGAGCGTCGCGTGCCGTCATCGGCGTCGGCATCGCCTTCGGCGTCAGTCCGGTCAAGCAGAAGACCGGCGATCTCCTGGTCTCGGAGATGATTCGCGGCTATAAGCTCGGCCACGCGCCAACGCGGACGAGACCATCACCCAACGTGGCCCCAAGCTCGCGGCCTCGGGCACACTGTTCAACCGCTTCAACTACCTGGACCAGACCCGTCGGCGGGAGCCGGACAGTTGCCTGCACTGGCCCACGGTGCGCTTCGGCACCCTGCTGTCCGGCAACACGCTCGTCGACAACTGCAACTACCGCGACAGCCTGCTCCGGATCGAGCCGGAGGCGATCGGCGGGGAGATGGAGTCGGTCGGCATCCAACTCGCGGCCGATCGGCACAAGGTGGACTGGATCATCGTCAAGGCAATCTGCGACTGAGGGGGACGGCAACAAAAATAGCCGCAGTAAGGAGCAGGATCAGCAGTTTGCCGCCCGTAACGCTGCCCTCGTGGTCCACGCGGCGCTGTGCCTGAGCCTGCTTTATGAGGGCCGGCCGCCCCCGGCGGCGGGGACAGGTCCGGAGGCGGGGCCGGGGCGCGCGCGGAGCAGCCCGCCCGAGGCGCGGCACATGGGGCTCTGGCCCTGAAGGACATCGGCTCCGGCGGGCTGATCCCGGACGGCCGTGGCGCCCCGGCGAGCCTCGACAAGGACGCCGCCTTCGCGGCCCCGGGCCGGCCGGACGCGTATGGGACCGCGGGTGTCGAGGCCATGGACTATCTGCTCGGGTGGGCGCAGTCCCCGGAGGCACCGCCGCTCTTCCCCCTGCTCGGGGAAGTACGGCATGGGCAAGACCGTCACCTGCCAGCGGTTGGCGATCCTGCTCGACGAGCGCCGCCGGGCAGACCCCGGTCGTGCGATCTCGCTGTGTCTGGATCTGCGCAACGTCACCGGCCTGGACCGAGGGGTACCGAGGCTCCTAGCGATCTTGGAGGAGTGCATGGGGCGCGGCTGGGCCGGGGCCGAGGACTGCGGCTTCGCGGCTTTCTAAGGCTGGTTCGACCAAGGCGTCATCGTCATCTTCGACGGCCTGGACGAGGTGCTCAACAAGCTCACCGAGCAGGACTGCCAGGTCTTCACCCGGGAACTGCTGCACGTCCTGCCGCTCGCCCAGGCCCGCCGCGCCGAGGCCTTGCTGGGGCCAGCGTCAAAGGTCCTGATCTTCTGCCGTACCCAATACTTCCGCACCCTGCGCGACCAGCGCAACCACTTCACCTGCCAGGAGCGCGGCGAGCACGGCGCCGACGACTACCGCGCCCTGGTCCTGCTGCCCCTGTCGGAGGACCAGGTCCGACGCTATCTCGCTGCCGCGCTGCCCGGGGCTGACCCAGAGGCCCTGCTCGCGACCATCCGTTCCGTTCACAACCTCACCGACCTAGCGCAGCGCCCCTATACCCTGCGGCTGGTCAGCGAGTTTATCCCGGAGATCGAACGCGACCGCCTAGCTAGCAAGTCGGTCTATGGCGTCACTCTGTACCGGCGCATGGTCCAGCGCTGGCTGGAGCGCGACGGTGGCAAGCACCACATCAAGCCGGAGCACAAGCTATTGCTCGCTCGGGACCTGGCCGCGCACCTGTGACTCAGCGGAGCAGGGCTGTTACTGGCCGCCGGCATCGAGCGCTGGTTTCATGGCTAACTGGAGGGGCAGCCGGACCTGCACCACTGCTACCGGAGCCTGCACCAGCTCGAAGAGGACCTGCGCAATGCCACTTTCCTCGCTCGTCAGGACGGGCTGGGGGCGTCAGCAGCTTCCGGTTTGCCCATACCTCGCTCCTGGAGTTCTTTCTCGCCGAGTATCTGCTCCAGGCCATCCGAGACCGGGCGCCGGAGCGGCCGAGCGATGAGACGCTGGATTTTCTGGGGCAGTTGTTGGTCTGGTGCGAAGGCGGGCCGCCAGGGAAAACGGCGGGGGATGGACAGGGGTTCGAGCGGCTCCAGATGGCGCCCGGTCCGGGCGGGCGTGGCCAGGCCGGGGTCTTGACGGGGGAGTGCTGCGAGGCGCGGCTGCGGATGCTGACCGGTCACTCGGGCGGCATCTGGGCCTGTGCCTTCGCCCCCGACGGCCGACGGCTGCTCTCGGCCGAGGGGACGGGGCCCTGCGGCTGTGGTTTTGATCCCATCCAGGCAGACGCTGCCGAAGCGGCTGAACCGATTCTCCCGCGCGACCTCCAGCACCTGCACGAAGGCTGCTTCAAATTCCTTGCAGAAGCGGCGCCAGAAGGTCGTCAGGGTGTCGTGGTCCGGGTGAAGGTTGCAGGCAATGAAGCGAAACGCCAGCGAA
>JADNEJ010000390.1 GCA_016292295.1 Candidatus Thiodictyon intracellulare | reverse complement strand
CCTGGCGTGGAACCTGAAACGGATAGCCGTATTACGTCTGCAGTCAGGGGAACACTGCGGAAAACTGCGTTTCTAGCCGAAAACCGCCCATTTTTTGCGACAAAAGCCCGTCCAAGGGCCTCAGGCGGTGGCATCGGTCGCTAAGTCCGACAGGCTGTTAGCAATCCAGCTCGCGGTTCGCGCGGTCCCGTCTGTTTCTCAAGCTATCCGCGCCGCTCCGGCCGACGGGCCTTGCGGCCTTGACGCGGCGGCAGCTTGACGGTCTTCACCGTATTCTCGGTGGTCTGGATGATCTCCATCGGGTGGCCGTGCAGCATCAGGCTGGTGCCGGGTTCGGGGATGGTCTCCAGATACTCCAACACCAAGCCGTTGAGGGTCTTTGGTCCATCCGTCGGCAGTTCCCAGCGCAGCGCCCGGTTGAGGTCGCGCACCCCGATGCCGCAATCCACGAGCAGGCTCCCGTCCTCACCCCGGTGGATCTCATTGATGCTGTCGGAGGGGTCCGTGGTGAACTCCCCGACGATCTCCTCCAACAGGTCCACCAGGGTAATCAGGCCCATGAAGTCGCCGTATTCGTCGACCACCAGGGCAATGCGCTGCTTCTCCCGCTGAAAATTGAGCAGTTGTTGGTAGAGCGGGGTGCCCTCGGGGACGAAATAAGGTGCCTGAGCGATGGCCCGCAGGTGCTCCTTGCCGAGCCCCTGGTCGAGCATGGCGTGCAGGGCGTTGCGGGAGTGGAAGACGCCGATCACGTTGTCGATGCCGCCGTCGAACAGCGGCAGGCGGGTATAGCCGGCGTTGCGGATGGCCGCGATGATCTCGTCGGTGTCGTCCTGGATATCGATGCCCTCCACCTCGTTGCGGGGGATCATGATGTCCTCCACCGTCGCCCGCTCCAGGTCCAGAATGGCGAGCAGCATAGAGCGGCTCTGCTCCGGGATCAGGGCGCTGGACTCGCTCACCACGGTACGCAGTTCCTCCCGGCTCAGTGCCGAGCCCGGCCCTGGTCCGGAGCGCACCCCCATCAGCCACAGCAGCCCGTTGGCGAAGAAGTTGACCAACCACACCACGGGATAGAGGGCCTTCAGCAGCGGGGTGTAGATATAGGCGGCCGGATAGGCCAAGCGCTCCGGGTTAAGGGTGGCGAGCGTTTTGGGTGCCACCTCGCCGAAGATCAGTACCAGGAAGGTCAAGAGCCCGGCGGTGAGGCCGATGAGCGCCTCGCCGCCCAGGTGCAGGGCAATCACGGTGGCGACCGAGGAGGCCATGATGTTAGCGAAGGTGTTGCCCAGCAGGATCAGGCCGATCAGGCGGTCCGGGCGCTCAAGCAAAATACGGGCCAGGCGGGCACCCCGGTTGCCCTGTTCGGCACGGTGACGCAGCCGGTAGCGGTTCAGGGTGAAGAGCGCCGTCTCGGTACCCGAGAAGAAGGCGGCGAGCAGGATCAAGGCCACCAGGGCGACCAAGAGTCCGGTTAACGGGATCTCGTTCACGGTCAGCCGGTCAGCTGCCGAAGGATTCGGTGTGATAGCGCGAGACCCGCAAGGTCGAGCTCCAATAGCCGCCCGGGAGTCCGGCCTTGGCCTTGAGATGGGTGAGGAGCTCCTTGGGCCTGGGCAGCGATTCCCAGACCGACGGCAGAAAGGTCCCGCGCGCCGCACCGTCGGCGAGGATCAGGCCGTCGACACCGGGGCGCAGTTGGCGCAGCAGGTTCTGCTCGTCGCGAAAGCTGATGGGCTCGGGGATGGACAGGACCGAGATATCCAGGGTTAGGGCGTCCAACTCCCAGGGCTCCAGCCGCGGAAACCGTGGATCGCGGAAGGCGGCAGCGAAAGCATTCCCCGCCACGTCCAGGACCAGCGGCGCACAAGGCTCCACGTGGCCGATGCAGCCGCGCAGCGAGTGAAAATGTTTCAGGGTGACAAAGGCCGCCCGGTGGGCACGCAAGGGCTCCGGAAAGCCCGCCGGGTCCAGGGTCAGAAGCAAGCCCCGTGCCAGGCCATGACGGATCGAGTCCCAGGCGACCTCCAGCAGGAGCTGGCGTGCCTCGGGGTCCAGCATCGCGGGTTCAGAAAACGGCATAGGCACCATACCCCACCACTTGGTCGCGGGGACCGGCGGTGTCACCAGAGTTACGAAGGTCCAGGGTGCGCACCTGCATCCCGCGACGGCGCGCGGCCACCAGCAGCCCGGCGAGCGGCATGGCCCCGCAGGCCGCGTGATGGTCGAGGGCCGCGGGTTCCAGGTGCTCGATCGCTCGGGTGGTCGCCCGGTCGAGCCGGGTCGCGGTGGCATAATCCTGATAGTGACTCAGATCAGAGCTGATGACGATCAGGGTCTCGTCCCCGCCCCAGAGCCGGTCGAGCACCTGCGCCACCGCCTCGGGCGCAACGGCGCCGACGATCAGGGGCACCACGCGAAAGTCGCCGAGCAGGCGCTGGAGGAAGGGCAACTGGACCTCTAGGCAGTGCTCACCGTCGAAGGCGGCGTCCAGACGCTCGACCTGCGGCAGGTCGGCAAGCCCCGCCAGGGCCTCCAGGTCCAGGTTTACCGCACTGAGCGGGGTCAGGAGGCGGTCCGCACCCGGATAGGCGATGCCGCGAAAGGGCAGCCGGTGGGCCGGACCCAGCAGTACCACCCGGCGGATGCGCGCGGCGATGGGGGCAAGCTGGGCATAGGCACTGGCCGCGATCGGCCCCGAGTATTGATAGCCCGCGTGAGGCGCAATCAGGGCCTTGGGGTGCGTTTGGGCGCCGCTGTCCGCGACGCCGGTCAAGAGGTCATCGACCTGGCGCCCCAAGACGGCTGGATTGGCCGGATAGAAGGCCCCGGCAACGGCCGGTTGACGATCGATCGACATGGGAGTGTCCCTCGTGTGGTGCCCGACAAGACGGGCGTTCTACCGTTAGTATAGCGAGGCTTCGCCTCCGACCGGCGCGCCGAAGGCTGTCGATCGGCCGCGCGGGACCTCCAGGCCGGTTGAGGGGTGCCCACCAAAGCAGTGCATCGGGCCGCGTCACTTGGCCTATCCTTACCCTGTGGGACGGGGATTTTCTCCCCGTCCAGAACCCTGTCCGCATCGTCGACCGCGGCCACGGGCCAAGGGCCTGGGACGCCACGAGTAGATCACCATGACAAACCACCCTACCCAGTTCTGGCACCTGCTCCCGGACGGCCGGGTGCAGTGCGATGTCTGCCCGCGCGCCTGCCGGTTGCGCGAGGGCCAACAGGGCTTTTGCTTTGTCCGCGGCTGCCGCGACAGGGCCTTAGTCCTGGAGGGCTATGGCCGCTCCAGCGGCTTCTGCGTCGACCCCATTGAAAAGAAGCCCCTCAACCACTTCCTGCCCGGCACCTCGGTCCTGTCCTTCGGTACCGCCGGCTGCAACCTCGCCTGCCGCTTCTGTCAGAACTGGGACATGAGCAAGTCCCGTGACCAGGACACTCTGGCCGCCACGGCCGGGCCCGCGGCCATCGCAGGGCGCGCGGCGCAACTTGGCTGTCGCTCGGTAGCCTATACCTACAATGACCCGGTGACCTTCCTTGAATACGCGGTGGACACGGCGCTTGCCTGCCGGGAACTGGGCATCCGCAACGTGGCCGTGACCGCGGGCTATGTGAGCCCGGGGGCGCGGGAGGCCTTCTTCGCGCCCATGGACGCGGCCAATGTGGACTTGAAGGGCTTCACGGAGGAGTTCTACCACCAGGTCTGCGGCGGTCACCTAGCACCGGTGCTGGAGACGCTGCGCTACCTACGCCACGAGACCGAGGTCTGGTTCGAGCTCACCACCCTGCTGATCCCCGGCTACAACGACAGTGAGGCCGAGATCGACGCCATGACGGCCTGGGTGGTGGGCAATCTGGGGGTCGATGTCCCCCTGCACTTCACCGCCTTCCACTCGGACTGGAAGCTGCGCGACGCTCCGCCCACCCCACCCGCGACCTTGCAGTGGGCGCGCGAGATCGCGCGGCGCAACGGCGTACGCCACGCCTACACCGGCAACTGCCATTACGCGGCGGGCGGCAGCACCTGGTGTCACGGGTGCGGGGCCCTGCTGATCGAGCGGGACTGGTACCAACTCGGCCACTGGGGGCTCGACGCGACCGGGCACTGCGCCGCCTGCGACACCCCCTGTGCCGGAGTCTTCGAGGCAAGGCCAGGCACCTGGGGCGCCCGGCGCCTGCCGGTGGGGTTCGGATGAGCCCAACCGGCGCCGGACTGATCGCGGTGGGCGTAGGCCGCAGAGGCACTCGCCGACGCGATAGGATTCTGCCCATATCCATGAATCGGGTACAGACGCATGACAAAGCCAACCGACCTCGCCAGGAAGATCGATCACCTGAAGTCCATGCTCGTGCAGGCCACCGACTTCGACCAGCCGATGGGCTATTTTTACGACGTACTGGCGCTCGCTCCGGCCTTTCGGGACCGCGGCCGGCCACTCAAGGATGCGGCGATCAAGACGCGGTTTCGCGCCGTGCTCGAGGCCATGCAGCAATAGATCATGCCCGGCTGGACGGGCGAGGGGCGGATGATCTCCGCCTTCTGGCTCAAAGACTACGGATTCGCCCACGGCGCCTGCACGCTCGCGGAGCGGCTGGGCGTGACCTTCTATTTCCGCGACCTGGACATGGGGGCCTCAGCACCCTTGCGTCGCTCCGCCCCGAGGACCAGGTCCTCTTCGCCCGCTTCTCGGTCCAAGAAGGCAGTGATCTCTGGACAAGAACTATCAGTTTGATCGGTCCGGGCGGCGGCATTGAGGGGCGGGCGGGCATCTGTCGGGCGGGCCCGGTCGTCGCCGACAGTTGCATGGCGTCAAGTAGTCGATGAAACATCCGGCTGCGAGTTGCTATTGGCTTGGCGCCTCTTGGCGCTAGAGCGAATCATCTGGTCGGCCGTCGACCGACGCAGGGATTCCGGCTTAGCGCCTTCAGGAACATCTTGACCAGGCTCCGGTACCAGGTGCGCACCTTCTCGAGTACGCTGCGGTGGATGGGCAGAGCCAGTAGCGGTGCCTGATGGAGGAAGCTGTCTTGGCGGCGGTGGCCTGGGCATGGCTGGAACCTGAGTCAGTTATCTGAATGAGCATCAGAAGAATCGTTTATCTGTTGGAATTTCAGAGAAATAGAGTTAAAATAGCGCATTCCTGATACTCACTCCGCAGGTGACATGGTGCGACGACCGATCATTGCGAAATCGGAGGCTGATTTTACCTCGACTTTGGCCATTTTTGCAGTC
>JADNEJ010000348.1 GCA_016292295.1 Candidatus Thiodictyon intracellulare | reverse complement strand
CGCCGTCCCGGCGGCACCGGTGATGGCGGCGCGAACAGGCGTGCATCCAGGCGCA
Source organism: Candidatus Thiodictyon intracellulare (assembly GCA_016292295.1). Classification (GTDB taxonomy): domain Bacteria; phylum Pseudomonadota; class Gammaproteobacteria; order Chromatiales; family Chromatiaceae; genus Thiodictyon; species Thiodictyon intracellulare. The sequence continues at coordinate 5,185 of JADNEJ010000348.1, read as the reverse complement.
TGCGCGAGATCAGGCTCGCCTGTGCGCTGAGGTACTCCCAGCCCAGGCGCACACAGAAATAGCTGCCGTCCTCAACGAAGACCCAGCGGCGGCGCGTGAGTCCGCGCGCCACCAGCCGCAGGCGCCAAGCTCGCCAAGATTTTTCCGTGTCTTATCGGCGTTGCGTTGCGCGATTCACCCGGCCGGTGATATCCGGATACTAGAGCTACCCGATTGCATTTCTTGGCGAGCTTGGCGCCTTGGCGTGAGCAACCGCCAGATTTATAATGCATTATGTTTCAACTGCAAATAGCTATAGAATCAATTTGTTACGCAGAATCTCGCGGCAATTCAGTGCTGTGCGGGCGGACGCCGGGATCTTCCAGATTTCGGTGAGAAACTCGGCTGCCGGGGCTGGCTCAGAATCGGAAAATCGTAGCCAAGTTACTGAATAATAGCCATGTGCGTTTTCTACATAATGCCGCGGATTTAGTGTTATGCAAATCGCCTGACCTCACCCGTTCCGGCTACATTCTCCACGCAGCGTCCGCACAGATCCGGATGCTCAGCATGGTAGCCAACGTCGGCGCGATGGTGCCAGCAGCGCGTGCACTTGATTTTGGTGGAGCCAGTCACCCTGACTGCGAGGCCAGGATCGTCTGTGTTGACCGCATCGCTCGGTCGCTCTGCGAACGCGTGCAGACGTACGTCAGAGACGATCAGCACGAAGCGCAGTTCGTCGCCTAGTACCCTCAGCGTGTCCAATAACCCAGAGTCGCAATAGAGGTCTAGTTCTGCGTCCAGGGACGAGCCGATTCGGTTGTCCTGGCGTGCTGCTTCCAGGGCGGGACCCACGGCTTGTCGGGTTTCGACCACGTATTTCCAGAAGATCTGGTCCAGATCGGTGACCTCGTCCAATGGAACCAACCCTTCATACCAGGTAGCGGTAAAGACCGACTCGGCGCGATTGCCCGGCAGGTAGCCCCAAATCTCCTCCGCGGTGAAGGACAGGATCGGCGCCAGCCAGCGCACCATGGCCTCCGCGATATGGTACATCGCCGTTTGACAGGAGCGCCGCGGCAGGCCGTCGGTCGCCGTGGTGTACTGGCGGTCCTTGATCACGTCCAGATAGAAGGCGCCCAGGTCCACCGCGCAGAAATTGTGAACCTTTTGGTAGATCAGGTGGAACTGGAAGCTGCGATAGGCCTCGATGATCTCCTCCTGGAGGCGCAGCGCCCGGTCCATCACCCAGAGGTCCAAGGCCAGCATGTCAGCAGGCGCGGCCTGGTTCAGCGCCGGGTCGAAGCCGGCGAGGCTGGCGAGCAGGAAACGGTTGGTATTGCGGATGCGCCGGTAGGCGTCCGCGGTGCGCTTCAAGATCTCATCGGAGACGCTTATCTCCGCGCGATAGTCCGTCGCCGCCACCCAGAGCCGGATGATGTCCGCCCCCAGGGTCTTCATCACGTCCTGGGGGCTCACCACATTGCCCTTGGACTTGGACATCTTCTCGCCCTTGGCGTCCACCGTGAAGCCGTGGGTCAGGACGCCCCGATAGGGCGCCCGATCGTGCATGGCGACCGCGGTCAGGAGCGACGACTGGAACCAACCCCGGTGCTGGTCCGAGCCTTCCAGATACAGGTCCGCGGGGAAGCCCAGATCCGCTCGGCGCTCCAGTACGCAGGCATGGGTGACGCCCGAGTCGAACCAGACGTCGAGTGTGTCCTGGACCTTCTCGTACTCGGCGCCCTCGCTCTCCCCCAAGAGCGCTGATGGGTGCAACTCGAACCAGGCCTCGATGCCCTTGCCTTCCACCCGCCGGGCGGCCTCCTCAATCAGTTGCGTCGTGCGCGGGTGCAGTTTGCCCGTGACCTTGTGGACCAGCAGCGTCATCGGCACACCCCAGGTGCGCTGGCGCGAAATGCACCAATCCGGGCGGCCCTCGATCATGCTCTCGATGCGCCCCTGGCCCCACTGTGGCGCCCAGGTGACCCGCTCGATCTCGCGCAGGGCGGCCAAGCGCAGTCCCTGCTTGTCCATGCTAATGAACCACTGGGGCGTGGCGCGGAAGATGACGGGCGTCTTGTGGCGCCAGCAATGGGGGTAGCTGTGGCTGAATCGCTGCTCCAGCAGCAGGGCGCCGCGGGCCTTGAGCACCTCTACCACATGCTCATTGGCCTTGAAGACGTTCTCGCCCTCGAAAAGTGGCGTACCGGGCAGAAAGCGCCCATCCGCGCCCACCGGGTTGTCCACCGCGAGCTCGTAGCGGCTGCCGACGATATAGTCCTCCAAGCCGTGTCCGGGGGCGGTATGAACGGCTCCGGTGCCCGCCTCCAGGGTCACATGGGTCCCCAGGATCACCGGCACCACCCGGTCATAGAAGGGGTGGCGCAAGCGCATCCCCTCGAAGTCCGCACCGCGCGCATAGCCCAGAACGCGATAGCGCTCGAAGCCCCAGCGGCCCATAGTGTCCTTGAGCAGGCCTTCGGCCACGATCAGGCGCTCCTGATGGCCGCCGGTTTCCACCTGGACGACGACGTATTCGAGTTCAGGGTTCAGGGCCACAGCCTGATTGGCCGGCAGGGTCCAAGGCGTCGTGGTCCAGATCACGAGCGACGCCGGACCCTCGCCGCAGCCGTTGGGCGAGCCGTGGCAGCGCGCCTCCAGCACCACCGGCTCCACCAGCGGGAAGCGCACGTCGATGGCGATGGACTGTTTGTCCGCGTATTCCACCTCTGCCTCGGCCAGCGCCGAGCCGCAGTCGATACACCAATGGACCGGCTTCTCGCCCTTCACCACGTGGCCCTTGGCGATGATGCGCCCAAGCGCGCGGATGATGTCCGCCTCATTGGCGAAATCCATGGTCAGATAGGGGTGCTGCCAATCCCCGAAGACCCCCAGGCGCTTGAAGTCGGTACGCTGGGCCTCGACCTGCTTGGCCGCAAAGTCCCGGCAGGCGACCCGAAACTGCGCGGCCGTCAGCTTGTGGCCCGGCTTGCCCTGTTTCTTCTCCACCTGGAGTTCGATCGGTAGCCCATGGCAGTCCCAGCCCGGGACGAATGGCGCATCCAGACCGTCCAGGGTGCGAGCCTTGACGATGATGTCCTTGAGCACCTTGTTGACCGCGTGCCCGATATGGATCTCGCCGTTGGCATAGGGCGGACCGTCGTGCAGGATGAAGCGCGGCGCACCCGCCCTGGCGGTGCGGATCTTCGAGTAGATATCCAACTGCTCCCAGTGCTTGAGAAGTGCCGGCTCCTGCTGGGCCAGGTTGGCCTTCATCGGGAACGCGGTGGTAGGGAGGTTCAGGGTGTGTTTGTAATCAGGCACTGTATCTTGTTTCCGCGAGATGATGGCGCGGGGGAGACGCGCCTGGTACGCTGTTCTGGTTTATTTAGTCTTAAGTACTGAAACTTCAGGATTTTCAATGGGGCGTCGGAAGGGCGTGGAGTAGCGGTGGGGGGATTTTCGAGGGGGTTTGCGGAGATCCACGCAAACCTCTAGGAAAACTCCCGACCCCAAGTATTTGCCCCTGCGCGGGTTTCAGAACCCGGAAACTTCAGTCTTAAGTACTGCCCAGCTCTGATTCTCCCGCAGATAATCCGAGAGCAAATTCGATGAACGAATCGGCATGGGCACAAGTCTCTACCGACCTCATATCCCGCGTGGGAACAAGTCATGACGCTTCAGCGTCGTGCGGGCCTCGGGGAGGCTTCCCTGCTCAAGATTGCGAACCACCTGTGAATTACGTAGATGGAGTCACAAGGATCGATCCGAATAGAAGCTATGATCATCATCTATCCGGTCGGTTCGATACTCACGAATTCTGCCACGATGGACGATCCAGAGCTTGATTCTCATGCGGGTTCGGCGAACTCGACGCCAACGTAACGCTCGCGTGACATGTCAACGCCGTAGCCGATGCAGGCCCCGGGATCCGCCTCTTCAAGTCCCGGGTAGTCTTCCCGCATTTCTGCGGTGCTGTCACCGGCCGCCAGCCTGTCGATGATCAATGAAACCCAGATGCGGTGTCCCATTATGCAGGGCTTGCTAAAACACACCTGCTAATTCACGCAGATGCGGGCGAGCAATTCATCTTTTCCCATTGTAGTCTCCGCATGTTGCATGATCTGGAGCGCTCCCGGGAGATTTAATCGCCATTCGGCAACCAGCGGTCATCAAAAATCTGCTCCACAGTGTAAGTGCAGACCGCCGGAAAGGTCTCTTCGGGAAGATCGGTCTCGCGTGCGGCCTCCAAGATCGCATCGCCATAGGCGTCGTCTATGGCCGGAGTAAGGCGTGGCCCAAGGCTTGGGTTCTGGTCGAGATGGCGCTTGAGCTTACGGCGTTGCTCCTTGATCGTCAGTTCCCAACTGCGACCGCGGCGGTGCGGCTGAAACTGCCATTTCAACTGATGCAGCAAGAGCACGGCGAGGCGATTCTCCAATTCCCGCAGCTCGCTCTTGCCCATGCTCTCGATTTCCTCCGCGATGTGCGCGATATCCGCCTGCGCGAGGCTGCCCGAGCGCAGCAGTGCCGCCTGGGTATTGGCCCAGGCGAAAAAATCCTGTTCATAGAGGGCGCTTGATTCGAGCGTGCCGCGCGCGGCAGCGGCGACCCCGTCGCGGGAAGCCGGCGTGGGTGTGGCGGTGGCCTCGCGGGTCTTGGCGGTCGGCATGCTGGGCGTTTCCGGGAAAAACTGCGCTAAGTCTAGCGTGGTCGAGTGCGCGGTGTCGCGCCTTTCCCGGAGTATATCCGTTCCGTTAGCGGAGCGTGTCAGTGGCCGCTGCGGGCCGCTGGGAAAGGGGACGGATCGCCGAGGTCGTGGCCACGAGGGCGAGGTACCGAAACACCAGCCGCAGCCCGCGCCCGTGCGGGAGCGCAGTTGGTCGGCGGTCGCGGTCAGGGTGCGTTCGGGGCGAGACGCACCCGGGTGGGTGCAACGCCGTCCTCGCTGCGATAGACCGCCGGGGGCAGGCCTGCCTTGCACTTTACCCCGGCTTGGCAAAGGGGAGTGCAAGGCATTCGGCGGGTCCTGCCGCGGGGGTGTCGACATACACACGAAGGTAGTTCTAGGTCAATGCCATTAATTTAGGCCCTGCTTACCGACAGCGCTTGAAGTGGGGGTGGAAACCCTGGATTTTGGCCGGCTTGATCTTGCGTGGGGCGACGCGATCTGGTCGCACGGCTTCGACACTGGCCGCCATCG
>JADNEJ010000237.1 GCA_016292295.1 Candidatus Thiodictyon intracellulare | reverse complement strand
GGCGGGTGCCGCCTGGCCGCGACGAGCGGCCGCCGCAACCCCCTGCTCAGCGCACCCGTCGGCACCGCCGTGGCGTTACGCGCGAGGCCGTCGCCCGACTGCAAAAATGGCCAAAGTCGAGCTTGAGTGAGTCGTCAATATTTCGGATCGTGATCATGGCCATAGCAGAGCCCTCGGGAGGGACTGCAATGACAGGATTGTAGTCATTGATTGCAGATTGGGCAAAGCACAAGTCGCAGGAGTCCGCCCCGCCGACTCCGCAGCCGGTCTCGCCGGGCATCGCAGACTGAATCCCCTGGGCGTGCGACGCGGCAAGTGGCCCTTGCCCGACTCTCTGCGTGTGGCTAGAATTAACCAATTTATTTTTTATCTTTTGAGAATTTTGCACTAGCGTGATGCCTTCGCGGCGCACTGAAACGGCAATGAACCTATTCTCACCGTCCACCGTGACGCACCTAACTTCCAAGAAGTGTACCCCTCATGAATAGCACCTACCGCAAACCCCTGCCCGGCACCGACCTGAGTTACTTCGACGCGCGTGCCGCGGTCGATGCGATCAAGCCCGGCGCCTACGCCGGGCTGCCGTATACCTCACGTGTATTGGCGGAAAATCTGGTGCGCCGCTGCGACCCGGCCACGCTGACCGATTCGCTCACGCAGCTCATCGAGCGCAAGCAGGAGTTGGATTTCCCCTGGTTTCCGGCCCGAGTCGTGTGCCACGACATTCTCGGCCAGACCGCATTGGTCGACTTGGCGGGGCTGCGTGACGCCATCGCCGAGATGGGCGGGGACCCAAGCCAGGTGAACCCGGTCGTTCCGACGCAGCTGATCGTCGACCACTCGCTGGCTGTGGAATGCGGCGGCTTTGATCCGGACGCCTTCGCCAAGAACCGTGCCATTGAAGACCGTCGTAACGAAGACCGCTTCGACTTCATCAACTGGACCAAGAAGGCGTTCAAGAACGTCGACGTGATTCCGGCTGGTAACGGCATCATGCACCAGATCAACCTCGAGAAGATGTCGCCGGTAATTCAGGTCCGCGACGGCGTGGCCTTTCCGGATACCTGTGTCGGTACCGACAGCCACACCCCGCATGTCGATGCCCTGGGTGTGATCGCGATCGGCGTCGGCGGGCTGGAGGCGGAAACCGTGATGCTGGGCCGTGCGTCCATGATGCGCCTGCCCGACATCATCGGCGTCAAGTTGACCGGCAGGCGCCAGCCGGGCATCACCGCCACCGACATCGTCTTAGCCCTGACCGAGTTCCTGCGCAAGGAGCGGGTGGTCTCAGCTTTCCTCGAGGTTTTCGGTGAAGGCGCCGCGAACCTGACCATCGGTGACCGTGCCACCATCTCCAATATGACGCCGGAGTTCGGTGCCAGCGCCGGACTTTTTTATATCGACCGGCAGACCATCGACTATCTCAAGCTGACCGGTCGTGAGCCGGAGCAGGTCGCGCTGGTGGAGCACTACGCCAAGACCACTGGACTCTGGGCCGACAGCCTGGTCAACGCCGAATACGAACGCGTGCTGGAGTTCGATCTGTCGTCCGTGGTACGCAATATGGCCGGCCCATCCAATCCGCACCGTCGTCTACCGACGTCCGAACTGGCGGCGCGGGGCATCGCCGGTGCCTGGGAGGAGAAGCAAGGCGAAATGCCCGATGGCGCGGTGATCATCGCGGCCATCACCAGTTGTACCAACACCAGCAACCCGCGCAACGTGGTGGCTGCCGCCCTGCTGGCCCGCAATGCCAATCAGCTCGGCTTGCTGCGCAAGCCCTGGGTCAAGTCCTCCTTTGCCCCGGGCTCCAAGGTGGCCAAGCTGTATCTAGAACAGGCCGGTCTGCTGTCCGAACTGGAGCAGTTGGGCTTCGGTATCGTCGGCTATGCCTGTACCACCTGCAACGGCATGTCCGGCGCCCTAGATCCTGCGATTCAGCAGGAGATCATCGACCGCGACCTTTACGCCACGGCCGTGCTGTCCGGCAACCGCAACTTCGACGGCCGCATCCACCCCTATGCCAAGCAGGCCTTCCTGGCCTCGCCGCCGCTGGTGGTGGCTTACGCCATTGCCGGTACCATCCGCTTCGATATCGAGAAGGACGTGCTGGGTTCGGATGCCGCCGGTAAGCCGATCACCTTAAAGGACATCTGGCCGTCGGATGAAGAGATCGACGCCATCGTCGCCGCGAGCGTGAAACCGGAGCAGTTCCGCCAGGTGTACATCCCGATGTTCGCCGTCGAGCAGGACGATGACGTAAAGGTCAGCCCGTTGTATAACTGGCGTCCAATGTCCACCTATATCCGCCGTCCGCCGTATTGGGAAGGCGCGCTTGCGGGAGCGCGCACCCTGCAGGGCATGCGTGCGCTGGCCGTCCTGCCCGACAACATCACCACCGACCATCTGTCGCCCTCCAATGCCATCATGGCGAACAGCGCCTCCGGTGAATATCTGACCAAGATGGGCCTGCCGGAAGAAGATTTTAATTCATACGCCACCCATCGCGGGGATCACCTGACCGCCCAGCGCGCCACCTTCGCCAATCCGCAGTTGGTGAACGAAATGGCCGTGGTCGATGGGCAGGTCAAGAAGGGATCGCTCGCCCGTATCGAGCCGGAGGGCAAGGTCACCCGGATGTGGGAGGCCATCGAGACCTATATGGAGCGCAAGCAGCCGCTGATCATCATTGCGGGTGCGGACTACGGCCAGGGGTCTTCGCGTGACTGGGCTGCCAAGGGCGTGCGCCTGGCCGGTGTGGAGGCCATCGTGGCCGAAGGCTTCGAGCGTATCCACCGCACCAATCTGGTCGGCATGGGCGTGCTGCCGCTGGAGTTCAAACCGGGCGTGAACCGCAAAACCTTAGGTATAGACGGCACCGAGACCTTCGATGTGATCGGCGAGCGCAAGCCGCGTACCGACCTCACCCTGGTGATCAACTACCGCAATGGTGAGCGCGTGGAGGTGCCGGTGACCTGCCGCCTCGATACCGCCGAAGAGGTCTTGATCTACGACGCCGGCGGTGTATTGCAGCGCTTCGCGCAGGACTTTCTCGAGTCCTCAAAGGCAGCCTAGCCCAAAGGAGTCGGGGCGTCCCGCCCCGACACCCTGCCAGTCGGGGCGGGACGCCCCCCTCCTTATATTGGCGCAAGGTCATCCTGACATCGCCTTAGTCACATCCGGAAAACACTCCTATGTCTCACATACCCCAGACTAAGATCCCCGCCACCCACATGCGCGGTGGCACCAGCAAAGGCGTGTTCTTCCGCCTGCAGGACCTCCCCGTAAGCGCGCAGGTGCCGGGCGCGGCGCGCGATGCCCTGCTGCTGCGGGTCATCGGCAGCCCAGACCCCTACGGCAAACAGATCGACGGCATGGGTGGGGCGACCTCCAGCACCAGCAAGACGGTCATCCTATCCAAGAGCAGCAAGCCCGATCACGACTGCGATTACCTGTTCGGCCAGGTGTCCATCGACAAGGCCTTTGTCGACTGGAGCGGCAACTGCGGCAATCTCTCCGCCGCAGTCGGCTCTTTCGCCATCAGCGCCGGGCTGGTCGATGCCGAGCGCATCCCGCAAGACGGTGTGGCGACCGTACGCATCTGGCAGGCGAACATCGCCAAGACCATCATCGCGCACGTGCCCATCACCGATGGCGCCGTGCAGGAAACGGGTGACTTTGAACTCGACGGCGTGACTTTTCCCGCCGCGGAGGTGCAACTCGAATTCATGGACCCGGCCGCCGAGGAAGAGGGTGCGGGAGGCGCGATGTTCCCCACCGGCAGCCTAGTGGATGAGCTCGAGGTCCCCGGCGTGGGTACGCTCAAGGTCACCATGATCAATGCGGGCATCCCGACTATTTTCGTGAATGCGGATGCCATCGGCTATACGGGCACCGAGTTGCAGGACGCCATCAACGGTGATGCCAAGGCCCTGGCCATGTTCGAGACCATTCGCGCCTATGGGGCGGTACGCATGGGTCTCATCACCCACATCGATGAGGCCGCTAAACGCCAGCACACCCCCAAGGTCGCCTTTGTCGCCAAGCCGGCGGCCTACGTTTCATCCAGCGGTAAGCAGGTCGAGGTCGCCGCTATCGACGTGCTCGTACGGGCACTCTCCATGGGTAAGCTGCATCACGCCATGATGGGCACGGCCGCTGTTGCCATCGGCACCGCGGCAGCGATACCGGGCACGCTGGTGAACCTCGCCGCCGGCGGCGGTGCGCGCACGGCGGTGCGCTTCGGTCATCCCTCGGGGACCTTGCGGGTCGGCGCTGAGGCCAACCAGGTCAATGGGGAATGGGTCGTGACCAAGGCCATCATGAGCCGCAGTGCCCGGGTGTTGATGGAAGGTTGGGTGCGGGTGCCCGGGGATGCGTTCTAGCAGCCTGTCTGACTTCGGGGCCCTGTCGGGGCGGCTGGTCTGGTACACTGTCAGCATCAACACCGATGGTCGGAGTGTTACTGTCGATGCGCCACTTTCACCCGATGGGCCGGGACACTGATTTGCTCCTGCCGCTGTCGGTGCAGGACTGTCTGTCCAAGGGACACCTGGCATGCTACGTGGTCGAGGTGGTGGAAGGCTTGGATCTGAGCATGCTGGTGCAGGCGTATGGCGGCACTGGGAGCACGCCTTATCACCTGGCCATGCTGTTGGCGTTGCTGATCGATGGCTACGCCACCGCGCGTTTCTCCAGCCGCAAGATCGAGCGGGCCACGTACGATGCGCTGGCGTTTCGCTTCATTGCCTGCAATCTTCACCCGGACTACGACACTCTGTCGACCTTTCGGCGCCGCTTCCGCAAGGCATTTGAAGCGGCCTTCGTGCAGGTGCTAGAGGTCGCGCGGGAGAACCTGTTCAGTCGCTTCGGCAGCGTCTGCCTGGCCGGAACCAAGATTTACGCCAACGCCAGCCGCCACAGCGCCATGTCCTATGGGCATGCCGAGGCCCTGGAGGCGCACCTGCGGGCCGAGGTCTAAGCACTGCTGGCGTTGGCCGAGCACGCTGACGGCGCCCAGGTCCCGGACGGGATGAGCATCCCGGCGGCACTGGAGCGTCGCGAGGAGCGTCTGGCGGCGATTGCCGCCGCCAAGACCAAGATTGATTGCGGCGCGGGCCGCCGAGCGCTTCGCGCGTGACGCGCTGGACACCAGCATAGGCGGCGTCAGCGCCGTCAGCCGCCGCTTCAAACCGACGTAGTCCAGCCACAGGGTCGCGGCGACCTTGCTCACCCCATGGCGGGCAGCCAGTGCCACCGCCTGT
>JADNEJ010000513.1 GCA_016292295.1 Candidatus Thiodictyon intracellulare | reverse complement strand
GTCTGCAGTCAGGGGAACACCGCGGAAAACTGCGTTTATAGCCGAAAACCGTCTCTTTTTTGCCATAAAAGCCCGCCCAAAGGCCTCAGGCGGTGGCGCCGGTCGCTAAGTCCGACAGGCTGCTAGAACGGATTCGCCGTGCCACAGATCCCTACAGATCTCGACTTTATGTGGCACTTGGCATAATATCCCACGCCGACTTCCCCACCCTTCGACCTTTGCCTGTCGCCGTTGTGGACCATGGAGGGTCGACCATGGGTCGCGCGGCGGGCGTCCGGCCTCTGACACTACCCTTGGTGCCTCCCAGGCCATGAGACGGCGGCCGACCTCCAGTCGATAGCCGGCCGGCAACCCGGACCAGATAGCCCGTTTGCCATTGAGTTCGGATTAGATCCGTGGATATCCGCAGAGTCCGTGCATTGCTCGGCCCCAATCTTTGGGCCGATTTTCCGATGGTCGAGGTCTGGTTCGATCTGTCCGATCACCCATCCGGTGAGTGTCAGGTATCTGTCGGGCGTCTGCGCGCCCAGTTGACCGCCCAGTTGCCGGGCCTGAACCTGCCGCGGCCGCCGCCCGCGGATCCGGGCCATCTACTGCATGAGCGGCGATATCAGCGCTGGCTGGCCCAGGTGTTCCTGGCCACCATCCTGGAACTGTCCGCCCAGAGCGGGGTGCGGCCGGGGTGGCCTTGATCACAAATCCACCCAAGGCCGGCCTTCCCATGTGGGTTTTAGCGCGCAAGACCATGTTATACAATGGAACAGCGACGCAAGGACTGAACAAGGTGGGCGGAATTATGATCAAGGCCGGCCGGGGTTCTCCCGGGTGCGCCGGACCTCGGAGTCGGGTCTTGACCGGCTCGCCTTTTCGTTCGTCGAGGGCGCTCCCTCACAGGCCTGCGCGACGGCTGCCCTGGACCTGGTCCGCGCCGGGCTGGCCGCGACCGACGGCGAACTCCCAAACCCCGTGCCGAGGCTGCGCGCCCTGGCCCTGGAGGCCGGCCCGACGCAGATCTGCTGCGGGCGGCCCAGGCGCGCGGCATCCCCACCCGACGGCTCCCCGGGAGTGTCTTGCAGCTCGGCTACGGGGCCCGGCAGCGGCGGCTCCTGTACACTGCGCTGACCCCCAACACACCCCTGACCGAGCACGCGGCGGCGCAGCGCGGCTTGCTCAGTGGGCTCCTGGCCTGTGCCGGCCTGGCTTGCGCCGAGGCGCCGGTCACGGGCGCACACTATCGGGTCCTGGTCGCCGCGCGGCGCGTCCTGGCCGCCCTGCACTGGCAGCCGAGGCGGGGCGGTAATGGCGCAGGCCCCACGGTCACCGACGTGAGCGGTCTGATCCACGAGGAGGTGCGCACCCGGGTCCTGGACGCCGTGCGGGTCCTGGGGTTGAAGACGGCGGAAGTCCGCCTGGCGACGACGAACATCACCCAGCCTCTGGAGTCCCAGGGCGGGCCGATCAGTGAGGTCATCGCAGCCCCGACGCTGGACCTCTATGTGGAGTGCGTGCGCTCATGTCCGATTGCCGCGGCCTTTCTGGAGACCCTGTACCGGCCGGGCGAGACCGGGCGCATCCCCTATCGTGGCCGTCTCCAGCACCAACGGTAAGACCACGGCCACCCGGCTGATTGCCTATGGGCTCAGCGTGTCTGGACGCTTCGTCGGTATGACCTGCACCGACGGCATCTATCTCGCGGACCGGCGCATCGATACCGACGATTGCGCCGGACCCCAGAGCGCGAACCTGGTGCTGCTCAATCCCCAGGTCGAGGCTCTGCGGTGCTGGAGACGGTGCGCGGCGGTATCCTGCGCGAGGGACTGGGTTTCGACGCCTGTGACGTGGGGATGGTCACCAATATCGGTGAGGGGGATTACCTAGGGCTGGGGTGGGTCGATACCGTGGCGGAGTTGGCCGAGGTCAAGCAGGCGGTGGTGTGCGGGGTCGCCACCCGAGAGGACCGCCGTGCTCAATGCCGAGGACCCCCTGGTCGTGCGGATGGCCGCTCACTGCAAGGGCTCAGCGCTGTTTTTTGCGCGCGATAGCGACCACTCGGTGATCCTGCGGCAGCGCCGCGAGGGCGCCCGAGCGGCCTTCGTGCGGGGGCAGGACCTGATCCTGGCGGCGGGCGAGGCGCAGTGGGTCCTGTTGTCGCTGCGCCGGATTCCGCTGACCAATGGTGGGCAGATTGGCTTCCCGGTGGAGAATTGCCTGGCCGCCGCGGGGACCCTGTGGGCCCTGGGCCTGCCGCTGGAGACCATCGATGCCGCACTTGAGACCTCTGGTGCCGATCTGGAGAAGAGTCCCTGGTGCTCCAACGTGCTCTCCATCAACGGCGCCACTGTGGTCTTTGACTATGGTCACAACCCCTCGGCCCTGCTGGCGATGATCGCGGCCCTGGAGTCCTTTCTCCACCGGCGGCACCTCGCGGTCTATTCGGCTGCGGGAGACCGGCGCGATGTCGCCCTGATCCGTCAGTAGGAGATCCTGGGCCAGGCTTTCGACCGCGTCATCCTCTACGAGGACCACTGCACCCGTGGGCGCCTGCCGGGGGAGATCACGCCGTTGTTCGCCAAGGGGCTGGCGGCCGGCGACCGGCGACCGGGTTCAGGCGGACGTGATCGACGAGACCGTCGATTATGTCCGCGCCCGCTTGGCCGCGGATCAGGTGTTCCGGGAACTGCCGTTGAATGACCTGCCGCTGGGCGCCGCGGCGTCCCCGGAGCAACCCGCGTCGCTGATCCATGCCTGAGATTTACGAAACAACATCCCCGGCGGACGGCATTTGTTTTGGAACAATCCAATTCCTGGGGCGCTTGTGCTACTGCAGGAGTCACAGGCGGCGCCTTGGTCACGGTGGGACCGTGCGCCCATCGTTCATGCCCAGCCGAGCCATGCGCCGGCGCAAGGGGGTCTAATTGCTCGATATCCGACGCCTACGGGTCCTGCGCGGTCCCAACATCTGGACGCACCGCTCGGTGATTGAACTGTTGCTGGACTTTGGGGAGATCAAGGATCGTTCCTCGGAGGAGATCCCAGGCTTCAATGACCGTCTCAAGTCCTGGCTGCCGTCCCTGATCGAGCACCACGGTAGCTCAGGTGAGCGCGGGGGTTTCTTCCAGCGCCTGGAGCGGGGCACCTACATGGCCCACTGGCTGGAGCACGTCACCCTAGAGCTGCAAACCCTAGCCGGCACCCCGGTGAGCTTTGGCCGGGCCCGGGAGACCGATGAGGACGGGGTCTACCGGGTCGCCATCGAGTACGAAGAGGAGGTCCTGGGCTGCGCCGCGGTGCAGAGCGCCCGTACCCTGTTGCTCGCCGCCATTCATGACCGCCCTTTAGACCCGGCGGATGAATTGGAGCCGCTGCGTGAGCTCTGTCACCAGGTGCGTCTGGGCCTCAGTACCCATGCCATCGCCGCCGCACGCGCGCAGCGGATCCCGGTGCGGCGTCTGGGTACCGAGAACCTGCTGCAACTGGGCTGGGGTCAGAGCCAACGCCGGGTCTGGACCGCGGAGACAGACCGGACCAGCGTCATCGCCATCGCCATCGCCGAGTCGATCGCCCAGGACAAGGACTTGACGCGCATGCTGTTGGCCGCCGCAGGGGTGCCGGTACTGCAGGGGCGCCCGGTGGTGAGCGCGGAGGGTGCCTGGCGCTTCGCCCAGGAGCTGGGTGCGCCGGTGGTGGTGAAGCCGCGCTACGGCAACCATGGCCGGGGCGTGACGGCCCACCTGAGCACGCCGGGGCAAGTGGAGCAGGCCTTCGCCGCCGCCCGCCGGGAGGGCCCCGACGTCCCTTGAGACCTATTCGGTATGACCATGACCCATGACAAGGCACGCCTGTTGCGCCTCGCCACCTATGCCTCGGTGGCGACTGCAACCCTGTTGATCCTGGTCAAACTGGCCGCCTGGCTGATCACGGGTTCGGTCAGTGTCCTGGCGAGCCTGGTGGACTCACTGATGGACGTGGGAGCCTCGGTGGTCAACCTGCTCGCGGTGCGCTGGTCACTGCTGCCCGCGGACGCCGAGCACCGGTTCGGGCACGGCAAGGCCGAATCCCTCGCCGGCCTGGGTCAGGCCGCCTTCATTGCCGGTTCCGCCGTGTTCCTGGCCCTGGAGGCGCTCGACCGGCTGATCAATCCCCAGCCCCTGGCAGACCTGGGGGTCGGGGTGACGATCATGGTCTTCGCCATGGCCGCGACCCTAGTCCTGTTGAGCTTTCAGCGGCACGTCATCCGCGCGACCGGATCGACCGCGATCCGCGCCGACGCGCTGCATTACGCCACGGATTTGGCCACCAATTCGGCGACCCTGATCGCGCTCGTCTGCGCCATGTTCGGCTGGCCTGGCCTGGACCCCATCTTCGCGTTGGGGATCGCCATCTTCATACTCTACAGCGCCGTTCAGATCGCCCGCGAGGCGGTGGACCTGCTGATGGATCGGGAGCTAACCGTGGACGATCGGTCCAAGATCGAGTCGGTGGCCGCGGCTGTCCCGGGGGTTCTGGGTGTGCATGGACTACGCACCCGTCGTTCCGGACATGTCCCGGTGATGCAACTGCACCTGGAGCTCGACGATTACCTGGCGCTGCTGGCCGCCCACCGCATCTGTGACCAGGTGAAGGCGGCCCTGCGGGTCGAATTCCCCGGCGCGGACATCACCATTCATCAGGACCCGCGGAGCCTGAGCCCGGAGGACTAGCGCCGCTAAGCGCCGTTCTCAGGTCAAGGCGCTGAACTCGGAAAGGTTTTTCAGTACGCTATCGGGGTTGCGCGATTCACCCGACGGGTGATCCGGATGCTGGATCTACCGGATTGTATTTCTTGGCGAGCTTGGCGCGTTGGCGTGAGCAACTGCCGGATTTTGGCTTATAGGCGGCATTATACAGCAATTGCACATAGTTATCGAATCAATTGGTTACGCAGAATCTGCCAGCAACTCAGTGCGATGCGGGCGGGTGGGCGCCGGGATCTGCTAAATTTGTGAGAAACCCGGCTGCCGGGGCTAGCTCAGAATCGGAAAGCCGTAGCCAAGTCACTGAATAAATAGCCGTGTGCGTTTGCTACATAATGCTGCTTATAGGCTCACACGGCCTTGATCATAATTCCGCCCACCTTGTTCAGTCTCAACGTCGCCTCTTCCTTTCAGAACATAGTCTTACGCACAAAAACACACATGGGCCGGCCGGCCTTGGGCGGATTTGTGATCAAGAAGGCCTCCGCGAGGGTGACCTCGATCGACCAACGCGAGACGAACCACTCGATTATGCGCACCGGCAGC
>JADNEJ010000219.1 GCA_016292295.1 Candidatus Thiodictyon intracellulare | reverse complement strand
TGGTCTGCCTGGCGTGGAACCTGAAACGGATGGCCGTATTACGTCTGCAGTAAAGGGAACACCGCGGAAAACTGCGTTTCTAGCCGAAAACCGTCTCTTTTTTGCTACAAAAGCCCGTCAAAGAGCCTCAGGCGGTGGCGCCGGTCGCTAAGTCCGGCAAGCTTCTAGTGCTCAGCGTCCCCAGGGCCCGCCGCCGGCGGCGTCCGCCCTGCGCTCGGGGAGCGCGGCCCCGCCCACAGCAGGGTGTGCAGTTCATAGAGCCCGTCGCGGTGGGAGACCAAGGCGCGCTTTTCATTCGCCTTCAGCGTGTGGGCGCCGTCATCCTGGAGTTGGAAGATCAGCCCCTCCAGATAGTGACGACGACGGCGGTTGGGTGTCTCGTCCGGCAGCAGGGAAGCGTGGAGCGCGTAGGCACAGGGGTCGACCACGGCCCTATACCACAGGTCGCCGCCGGTAGCCGACTCGCAGGCGGGCGCTTCGGCCGCCGCCAGGTTCTCCTCAAGCAGTTGCAGTACCCGCGGCTGGGCCGTCTCCTCGGGGGTCAGGAAGATCCCTAAACGCCGGGCGAACTGACCGAACCAGACGCGGCTGGTGAGCATCGATACTGGGATCGAGAGGGCCAGGCCCGCCAGAACGGGCGTGAACCACCAGAAGAAGGACGGGACATACCGATAGGTGAGGAAGCCGACCACTGCGGCGATCATGGTGTGGGAGAGGTGGGTGGCGAAGGCCTCCGCGAAGCCGGTCTGGTGGTCACCGCGCTGCTGGGCCGGCCAGCCAACGTTCTGGCGCAGCAGGATGGCGGCCACGAATTTGCTCTGGAACAGCATCAGAACCGGGGCCAGCAGCACCGAGAACAGGCTCTCCAGCAGCACGCTCAAAGAGGCCCGCATCAAGCCCCCAAACTGGGGCCGCAGGTCACGCTTGGCGGCCAGCAGTACCAGGGCCAGGATCTTGGGCAGGAAGAGCATGGCCAACGTCACCCACAGGACCGTGGTCATCTCCACCGTGAAGGTCTCTGGCCAGACAGGCAAGAAGTTGTCACCAAAGAAATAGACGGGTTCCACCAGGCTCTGGAAATAGGCGGCGACACCGGTCACCACGAGAAAGATCAGCCACAGGGGCGAGGCCATGTAGGACATCACGCCCATGGCGAAGTGGATCCGGCTCATGGGCTTGAACCCGCGCGCGAAAATTAGGCGGCTATGCTGGAGATTGCCCTGACACCAGCGCCGATCACGCTTGGCGTAATCGATCAGGGTGGGCGGGATCTCCTCGTAGCTCCCGCCCAAATCGTAGGCCAGCCAGACCCGCCAACCAGCGCGGCGCAGCAGGGCCGCCTCCACGAAGTCGTGGCTCAGGATTTCCCCGCCGAAGGGCTCGCAGCCCGGCAGTTTAGGCAACCCACAGTGTGCGGCGAAGGGCGCAACCCGGATGATGGCGTTGTGGCCCCAGAAGTTGCTGGTGCCGAGCTGCCAATAGGACAGCCCTGCGGTGAACATGCGCCCGTACAAGCTGCCGGCGAATTGGAGCATGCGGGCAAAGAAGGACGCGCGGTTGACCGGCACTGGCGGCACCTGGATCAGTGCGACACAGGGGTTGCGCTCCATGCGCGCCACCATCTCGACGAGCGTCGCACCGGACATGATGCTGTCAGCGTCGAGGACGATCATGTAGCGATAGCGCCCGCCCCAGTTGCGGCAGAAGTCGGCGATATTGCCGCTCTTGCGGCTCGTATTCTCCACCCGGTTGCGGTAGAAGAGCCGCGGCGGCGCGCCCAGTTCCGCGGCCCAACGGCGCCACAGCAGTTCCTCCTGCACCCAGATGTCCGGGTCACGGGTGTCGCTCACCACGAAGAGCTCGAACCCCTCGTGTTGGCCAGTCTCCACCAGCGATTGCCAGACGGCCCGCAGCCCGGCGAAGACGCGCACCGGGTCCTCGTTGTAGACCGGCATTACCAGTGCGGTCTTGAAGGGGCCGGTCGGCGCGTCCGGCATCGAGCCCCGGGTGTCCGCGGTGGCGATGGCGTAGTGGTCACGTCCGGTTAGGAGCATGGCGAACCCGATGGTGGCGGTCCAGAAGGAGGCGCTGATCCACAGGGTGAGGATGGCGTAGAGGCCGAGCATGACCAACTCGAACGCCTGGGTGCCGTTATCCTGGAAGGCGACGCTCAGGAGGCTGAGCGCGCCGAGCGTCGTCAGCAGCACGAGTGAAAAAAAGATGGTACGGCGGAAGTGGTGACCGGGCACACCGATCCGGGACTGACTGGTCATCGCGGAGGCCCCTGGCGCGGATCGGCGGCGGCGTCGCCCGGCAGCAGGCCGATCAGGTGCCGCAGCCCAGCGGCGATCACACGGCCGACACGGCGCCAGAAGAGTTCGATCGTGTTCGGTACCATGGTCAGCGGCGCGTCCGCGGGCAGCGCCTGGACGCTGGCCGCGCGGATCGCGGCGGCGCAGGACTCGTCGGAGACGCCGGCAAAGCACGCCGCCCAGCCCGGCACCGCGCCGCTCAGGACCGCGGCCCGTGCGGTGAACAGCGCGTTGCGATCCCCGACGATATCCAACTCAGCGCTCAACCAACGGTCGAGCAAGGCATAGGTCCCCTCAATGGCGGCCTCCACTGAGTCATCGAGCTTCGCCCGACCGGTGCGCGCCTCGAAACGCTCGTCGATACGAGACCCGAGGCGCTCCAGGTGCAGTGGGTCGGTGACGCCCAGGGCGCGCAGATAGTCCGCTACCCGTCCGGCGACCTGCTCCCAGGGGGGCGCGGACTGGCCGGACTCGTCCACGGGGGCAGCGTCGGCGATCTGCCCCATGGCGGCCGTCGCCGCCGTTATTCGAGATTCCATTGGAAGCTCCAGGTTTCGCTAAGCACGTCGTTACCGTTGCGCAGATAGGCGCGCAGGTCCACGGGGCCGCTGCCGTCGGGGGTCAGATCAAAGAACAGCCGCCAACCCCGGGACTCCGGGTTGGGCTGGACCACCGGCTTGGACAGGGTACCGGCGGAGGTCGTAACCACGGCCTCGATCTGGGTATCGGCCGGTAGACCGGCCAGGGTCGGACCCGCAAAGTCGACCACGAACTTGCGCTTGCTGGAGTCCAGCGTGCTGGTGCCGCCGCCGCCGATGCGCGTGGACAGAGTGCGCCCGCCGGTCAATTTCGCCTCCGGATCGGCCGCCAGACGCAGGCGGTAGTTGTACTCAAAGGGCTTGTTGACCGACGGCATGCGCTCTGGCACCCAAAAGGCCGCGATGTTGTCATAGCGCTCGGAGTCGCTCGGGATCTGCACCAGTTCTACGACACCCTTGCCCCAGTCACCGCCGGGCTCCACCAGCGCGCTCGGGCGTTTCTGATAGTGGGCCTCCAGGTCCTGGTAGTTCGCAAAGTCGCGGTCACGCTGCAGCAGGCCGAAGGCGCGGGGGCTATCGGCATGGAAGTCGCTGATTCGCAGGCCTTTGGGATTGACCAACGGGCGCCAGATGCGCTCCCCGCTGCCGGTCTCTACAAAGAGCCCGTCCGAGTCATGGACCTCGGGACGGAAGTCGTCCATGAAGCGGTCCGTGTCCTCGGCGTGAAAGAACATGCTGGTCAGGGGAGCCAGACCGAGCTTCTTCACCCGTTCCCGAAAGAATAGTTGGGCCTTCACATCGATGACCGTCTCCAGCCCCGGGGTGATCAGGAACCGATAGGCCCCGGCGACGCTCGCACTGTCCAACAAGGCGTAGATGGTGATGGAGGTGGCGTCACGATCCGGCCTCTCCAGCCAGAACTCACGAAAGACCGGGAACTCCTCCTTGCTCGCAAGCCCGGTGTCGATGGCGAGCCCCCGGGCGCTGATCCCATAGTTGAGTCCCTGGGGCACCGCACGGAAATAGCTCGCGCCCAGAAAGACCGCCAACTCGTCGAAGACATCGTCCCGATTGAGCGGATAGAGCAGGCGCACCCCGGCAAAACCCAGGTCATCGGGGACCTCGGAAACCACGTCCGACAGGTCTTTTTCATTCTCCTTATTGCCGTACTTGTACTGGCCGGTCTTGAAGGGCACCGCGGCGGCCTTGCCGTTTTCGATCAGGTTGATCGTCACCCGGTCCTTAAACATCCCGCCACGTGGGAAGAGTTCGACCTGGAACGGCAGCGACTCGGCCCGCCAGATGGATTGATCGCGTTTGAAGCGCAGATCGCGATACTGGTCGTAGTTCAGGTCGGCGAAGAAGGGCGGCAGCGCAGTCTGATCCGGCTGGTAGGGCCCCGCCGCCAGTTCGCCGGCACGGCGCACCACGGAGGCGAAGGTGAAGTGGCCGGGCACCCCCTGCTCGGAACCGCGGGCAGCGGGGCCGGCCTCGGCCAGGCCCCAGGCACCTGCCGTAATCGCAGCGACGGTGAGCGCAAGGGCCGCACCAAGGGGGAGGAATCCGCAACGTCTCGGGATCATGGTAGAGAATTACCTGCAGTTCAGGGTCGCGCAAAGGAAAAACCGGAGGCGGACGGTGGCAATCCGGCCGGGGGCACGGACAGCGCCGCAACACCCGGCCGCAAAGGCCCCGCCAAGACGGGGATTGTATGGCAGTGGGCAGGGGGCGCGCACGGTTCTTCATCGATACTTTGAAAAGTCGCCCTCCGGTGCCCTGCCGGACGGACCCAAATAGGAGCTGAAAAGGCTGGTTGTAGACGAACAATCGGGGTAAGCTGACCACAGATCGAGTCGCTACGGGCGCCCCCGCCCCCCCAGACCAGCCATCATCATGCCCTCGGATGTACCCACCATGCCCCCGGCCCCCCGGTCTCCCGGGACGGACCGACAACCGCCGCCGCTCTTAGCGAGTCCGACTCAAGGTGCTGCTGCAGAGCGCCCCGGTAGGCGTCCTCATGTTGGTCGACCGGGTGTTCGTGGAGGTGAACGACCGCCTGTGCGAACTGACAGGCTACCCGCGCGAGTCGCTCCTGGGCCAGTCCACGCGCCTATTCTTGACCAGCGAGACGCAGTTCCTGGGCTTCGGTCAGGAACTCTATGACCAACTCGCCCGGGACGGCAGCACTGAGTTTGAATTTCGCCTGCGCCGCCGCGACGGCCTGATCATCGACACCCTGCTGATCTGTGCCGCCGTGGAGCGGACCGACCTCTCCCAGGGCGTCGTGTCGACGTTGCGAGGTAGCCGTTTAGCCCCCCCTGTTCTTAGCCCTCGTGGACGATCATAAGCCTACGCGACGCAGCTCGACGGCCGTGCCAGCATATGGGACAACCTCCTAAGCGAGAGCGGGCAAGCGCCGCCAGGCCACTACCATGCACCTGAGC
>JADNEJ010000358.1 GCA_016292295.1 Candidatus Thiodictyon intracellulare | reverse complement strand
AGAGGAATGACGTCAACTTGCTCGCGGATCAGGATCAGGTGGTAATTTCCCGCCCCGTCTGGGAGCGCGTGCTCGCGTAACTGGCCGCGACTGCCTGGGCGGCAGCGCGCGGCATGCCCGGCCGCCGCGCCGGGGCCGCATAGCGAACCAGACGGATTGGCTCCATGGTCCTCCAGGGTCCTCTGTGCGGACTTTAGCCCCACGATTGCCGGTTGCGGCTGGCACGATGATCGGGGTCGCATAAAATGGTAAAAATCGATTTTAATCGATGTTTTTATTGATATTTTAGCACCTATCAACGAATGCCTCTTGAACCTCTGGAGCCGGATGTTTGCCGCCGGATGTTTGCCGGGTTCCAGTTTAGCTTTCTTGTAGACGTAGCCCAAGCGGTGTAGGACCGCAGTCATGCCACTGGACGTGTAACGCACCCCCCACCCCCAGCGCTTCTGGACATGTCGGGCGACGGCCTGATCGTCCAGTTCTAACAACTGCGTGTCGTCGAGCAGGGCTTTGCTACCGCTATAGCTCATCCGCAGCAATACATCAAGGCCGCCCTTCTTGTAACGCCTCAAATAATAATCATGAAATCACGAGCAGTGTCTGGTGTCTGGGTCGATCAGCAAGGCATCTGCCACATCGGCCGACGCACGCTCCTTACCGAGCAAGATCACGGCGTTGATCCGATAGGCCTCGCGCACGTCTCGGGCGGCGCGGTGGGCCGCACGCAGTTCGGCGAGTTCGTGCTTGTCGAGACGGTAGTCCAGCATGAAGGCAATTTACAAAAACTCTCTGCAGGTTACCAGCCGCGAATAAACCGGAATCTCACATTAGAGACATATATTCATGCAGGAATTCGATAATACGCACAATTCTTCGGCTAGCACCTAGCCCTCGTCGCTCCCCTCGACCTGGAGTACCTCATCGCCTCCGGCGACAGTGGCGACGGCCTACTCATTGATGTGAAATGGGTATCCTATCTGGCCGGGGTGTACTCCTTTGGTCTGATGACGAGTGCGAACGTCAATTCGGTGATGTCGCTGGCTCTACGCGCGTCTCCAGCTTCGTTGATTGGATTCAGGGTTACATCAACTCGGCCCCCGCCCCCGCCACGCCCC
Source organism: Candidatus Thiodictyon intracellulare (assembly GCA_016292295.1). GTDB lineage: Bacteria > Pseudomonadota > Gammaproteobacteria > Chromatiales > Chromatiaceae > Thiodictyon > Thiodictyon intracellulare. Next base: position 4,182 of record JADNEJ010000358.1, on the reverse strand, counting down.
CCCTTGGTGGCCGCCGGACTGCTGCTGATCGGCTCAGGGTCAGGGGCCACCCAGCGCTGTCACTCAGGCTCCCTGCTTGACCGACAACAGGGCCTCGACTCATCCAGCGCGCCCAGCGCACCCGATCCCGAACGATTTGAACCATCCTAAAAAATCGCCCCGAGGGCGATTTTTCAGCGACTGTGCGAGAATTCCCGCCCGCGCCCCTGACCCGCATTCCCAACCCCAATGACCTCTCCTGCCCCCCTTGCCTTGACCGCCGAAGCCCTGCACTCCCCCCTGACCCCACCCCTGCCGACGCGTCCCGGTGAGCGCATCCTGTGGGGCCGCCTCCAAGGCGCGGCCACGGCGCTCGCCATCGCTGCGGCGGCGCGCAGCCACCCCGGACTGGTGCTGGCCCTGGTGGAGGATGTCCAGGCGGCGGGGCGCCTGCGCGATGCCCTGACCTTCTTTCTGGGCGAGGGGGCTGAACGGGGCGCCATCCCGCTGCTCGGCTTCCCGGACTGGGAGACCCTGCCCTACGATTGTTTCTCGCCCCTGCCGGAGCTGGTCTCCGAACGCCTGCTGACCCTGCACCGGCTGCCGGGGCTCAAACGCGGCGTGTTGGTGGTGCCGGTCGCGACCCTGCTTCAGCGCCTGCCACCGCGGGACTATGTAGACGACCAGTCACTGGTACTCGCGGTCGGCGAGCGGCTAGATTTCGATGCCACCCGCCGCCGCCTGGAGCGCTGCGGCTACTCCTGCGTGCCCCAGGTGAAGGGACACGGTGAGTTCGCGGTGCGCGGCTCCATCCTCGACTGCTTTCCCATGGGAAGCACTGAGCCCCTGCGCATTGATCTCTTGGACGACGAGGTCGATACCATCCGCACCTTCGACCCGGAGACCCAGCGCACGCGCGAGCGACTGACCTGGGTGCGGATGCTCCCGGCGCGCGAGTTCCCCCTGAGCGAGGAGGCGATCTCAGGCTTTCGCCAGCGCTACCGCATGCTCTTCGAGGGCGACCCCAAGACCAGCCTGATCTACCGGGAAGTCTCCGAGGGCCGCACCCCCGGCGGACTGGAATATTATCTGCCGCTCTTTTTCGAGGAGACGGCGACCCTCTTCGATTACCTGCCCGAGGGCGTCCTGGCACTGGAGTCGAACCGCTGCCGGGAGGCCGCCGCGGCCTTCCTGGCTGGGGTCGAGGCGCGCTACGAGCAGCACCGTCACGATGTCGAGCGGCCTCTGCTACCGCCCGCCCGGATCTATCTCGCGGCGGACGAACTCGCCCATCGCCTCAAGGGCTTGTCCGGGGTCCTCTATCAGCGCTCCGAGCAGGACGAGCGCCGCAAGGGCTACACCGAAGCCCACAACTTCGCCACCCGCGCTCTGCCACCCATGAACATCCAGGCGCGCGCCGCCCACCCGGCCCAGGCGCTCCAGGAGTTTCTGGCCGCCCCCGGCCGGCGCCTGCTCTTCATTGCCGAGGGCCTGGGCCGGCGCGAGATGCTCAACGACCACCTGCACGGCTTCGGCATAAACCCCCGCCCGGTCGAGGGCTGGGCCGCCTTCCTGGAGGGCAAGGACGCGGTGGGACTCACCGTCGCCCCGCTGGAGCAGGGCCTGTGGCTTACGGACCCCGATCTGGCCATCGTCACCGAGACCCAGCTCTACGGTGAGCGCGTCCGCCAGGAGCGCCGCCGCCGGGCGCGCGAGCGCGACGGCGACGCCATCGTGCGCAATCTCACCGAACTCACGGCGGGCTCACCGGTGGTCCACGAGGACCACGGGGTCGGGCGCTACCTGGGGCTCGAAACCCTCACCGTCGGGGGGCTCACCACCGAGTTTCTGACGCTCGAATACGCCCGCGGGGACAAGCTCTATGTCCCGGTCAGTTCGCTGCATCTGATCTCGCGCTACACCGGCACCTCCCCGGAAAACGCCCCCCTGCACCGCCTGGGCGGCGACCAGTGGGACAAGGTCAAGCGTAAGGCGGCCGAGAAGGCGTGCGACGTGGCCGCGGAACTGCTGGACATCTATGCCCGGCGCGCCGCTCGGCCCGGCATCGCCTTCCCGAAACTGGGCGAGGAGTATGTCGCCTTCGCCGACGCCTTCGCCTTCGAGGAGACCCCGGACCAGTTGCGCGCCATTGAGGGGGTGCTGGCCGACATGGAGGACCCGAAGCCCATGGATCGCGTGGTCTGCGGCGATGTCGGCTTCGGCAAGACCGAGGTCGCCATGCGCGCCGCCTTCGTCGCCACCAACGGCGGGCGTCAGGTGGCCGTGCTGGTGCCTACGACGCTACTCGCCCAGCAGCATTTCGAGAACTTCTCCGACCGCTTCGCCGACTGGCCGATCAAGGTCGAGAGCCTATCGCGCTTCCGCAATCCCAAAGAGCAGAAGGTGATCCTGGACGGCTTGGCCAAGGGTACGCTCGACATCGTGGTCGGCACCCACAAGCTCCTGCAAGCCTCGGTCAAGTTCAAGAACCTGGGGCTCGTCATCATCGACGAGGAACACCGCTTCGGGGTGCGCCACAAGGAACAGATCAAGTCACTGCGTGCCGAGGTCGATGTCTTGACCCTCACCGCTACCCCCATCCCGCGCACGCTCAATATGGCGATGTCCGGTCTGCGCGATCTGTCCATTATCGCCACCCCGCCGGTGGAGCGCCACCCCATCAAGACCTTCGTCAGCCCCTGGAACGATGCACTAATCCAGGAGGCCGTCCTGCGCGAATTAAAGCGCGGCGGTCAGGTCTATTTCCTCCACAACGAAGTCGAGACCATCGAGAATCAGGCCAAAAAACTGGAGGTACTGATCCCGGAGGCGCGCATCCAGGTCGCCCACGGCCAACTGCGCGAGCGTGATCTGGAGCGCATCATGCGCGACTTCTATCACCAGCGCTTCAACCTGCTGGTGTGCACCACCATCATCGAGAGCGGCATCGACGTCCCCAGCGCCAACACAATCGTCATCAACCGTGCGGACAAGCTGGGGCTGGCGCAACTGCACCAATTGCGCGGCCGAGTCGGGCGTTCACACCACCGAGCCTATGCCTATCTGATTACCCCCCCGCCCAAACAGATAACCGAGGACGCCAAGAAGCGCTTGGAGGCGATCGCGTCCATGGAAGACCTAGGCGCCGGATTTACCCTGGCGACCCATGACCTTGAGATCCGCGGCGCCGGTGAACTACTGGGTGATGAGCAATCCGGTCAGATTCATGAGATCGGTTTTTCACTCTATATGGATCTCTTGGAGCGGGCGGTACAGGCGCTCAAGGCCGGACGTACCCCGGAACTGGACCGCCCCCTGGACCACGGCGCGGAGATCGATCTGGGTCTCCCAGCATTGCTGCCCAGTGACTACCTGCCCGATGTCCACACGCGGCTCGTCATGTACAAACGTATCGCGAGCGCCAAGGACCAGGAAGCTTTGCACGAAATCCAGGTGGAAATGATCGACCGCTTCGGCCTGCTGCCCGAACCGGCCAAGAACCTGATGGCGATCACCGAGATCAAGCTCCAGGTCCAGCCCTACGGTATCAAGAAGATCGAGGCCGGCCTCGCGGGCGGGCGGGTCATCTTCGGCGCCGACACCAAGATCGACCCCACGCGGCTCATCAAGCTCATCCAGACGCGGCCGAAGGAATACAAATTAGACGGGGGAGACAAGCTGCGGTTTTTCCGGGACCTGTCCGACCCGACCCAGCGTATCGAACAGGTCGGGGGGATAGTGGAGCAGTTGCTGGGCTAGTACCTCGCGATGGAATCACTCGGCCCACTTCTGGCTAGGCTGCCAGCGGCTTGCCCTGGTATGTTTAGCGGAAAGGCTTGGCCATCGTCTCATTGAAGTAATCGATGAATTTGTTGATCTTATCGTAGGCCTTGATCATAATTCCGCCCACCTTGTTCAGTCCCGACGTCGCCGCCACCATGCAGAACATGGTCTTGCGCGCGCAAGCCCACATAGGCCAGCTGGCCTTGGGCGGATTTGTGAGCAAGGCTCTTATCGCATAGATCTTCGACCGAAGGAAAATTTCCCCGTCGAATAACTTTGCGTGCCAAGATCGAGAACCAAATTTCAATCTGATTTAGCCATGAACAGTGTTTAGGCGTGAAATGAAAGACGATGCGATGCGTAGAATCGCAAAGAAACGCTTGGCGCGTCGCCATGGACTCGAGAATTCCACATTTGCCT
>JADNEJ010000024.1 GCA_016292295.1 Candidatus Thiodictyon intracellulare | reverse complement strand
AGCTGCGCGAGCATCGGCAGCACTTGTTGCTTGTCGTTGACCGCCTGCACGACCTGCGAAACCACGACCAGCATGCGCTCGGGAGCGACCATGGCGTGGGACCGGACCCGCCGCCCCGACGGGACCCCGAAGTCCGACAAGCTGCTAGCGTTCGGTTCCGCATCGTGCTGCGGCCATGTTACCCGCGGGCACGCGGCACCGGGCGAATATTTTCACAATCTCAGGAGCGTGGGAGCCAGATGGGAAGATGATGTCTTACGCCAAAGCGTCAAGCTCGCCAAAATTTTGTCCTCACTGGGCAGGTGAGAGGGATTGCACCATCATCTCCGTAGTTTCCCTGGCGAGCTTGACGCCTTGGCGTGATCAGTCCTTTGGCCTCTTCTCGTTTCCACGCGGAAGCAGGGGAGCCAGATCCCGCATAAGAGGCTGCTGGAAGATCCCGCGGGAGACCGGTTAACATCCCTCAGACGAACAGAGGGGATGTGCGCCATGCAGCAGACGATCCTGGATCTCAGCGCCGACCCGGTGGCCGGACTCATCACCCTGTGACTCACCGACGAGCACGAACGCCAACTCAGCTTCCATCAGGGCCGCCTCAAGAACTACCCGGCCAGCCGCTGGAAGGACCTTTTCGACACCGGCGGCTATCTGGTCGTCCACGCGCCGGAACCCCCCTCATGCACGGATCCCACTTCCTCCTGTCGGCCGCCGACCGAACCCTGTCGCTACGCGAAGTGTTCGCGATGACCGACGACCAAGCGTTCACCGTGTTCCGGGAGGTCCGTTGAAGCCGCAACGGGGCGCCGGTGTGCCCAAGCTGCGGCGTGGTCGAGGAGTATTGGTTTCTGCGCAGCCGCCAGCAGTGGCGCTGCCGGGCTTGCGGACACACCTTCTCGGTGACCTCCGGGATCCTCTTCGCTCACCATAAGTTGCCGCTGCAGGTCTACCTCGGAGCGGTCGTGATTTACAGCAATGCGGCCAATGGGTTGTCGGCGCTTCAGCTGAGCCGCGACCTGGACGTGCAGTACAAGACCGTCTTCGTGCTGATGCACAAGCTGCGCGAGAGCCTGATGGTGCAGCGTGACGAGACGCCGTTGGCCGGGGAGGTGCAGCTCGACGGAGCCTATGTGGGCGGTTCAGTCCGCCCCGCGAACCGGGCCGAGGACCGGGTGGATCGGCGCCTGGTCGAACACCAAAACCCCGACAAGCGCTGTGTCCTGGTGATGCGTGAGACCTATCCGGTGGATGATCTCGCCGAGCGGGTCGGCGGCAAGCGTACCCTGACCTTCATCATCCCCCATGAAAATCAGACTGATATCGGCGCCCTGGCGGCGCGCTTCATCGCCTCGGGGACGACGATCTCGGCCGACGAGCACGACGCCTACGACCTGTTGCACGAGCGCTATCGGACGCGGCGAGTCAATCATCAGCGCGAGTATCGGGCCGCGGACACGGACAGGACGACCGACAACCAGGCCGAATCGCTGATCTCGCGCTTTCGGCGGATGCAGATCGGTCAGCACAACCACTTCGGCCTGGCCCACCTTGCCAACTACGCCAACGAGGCGGCCTATCGCGAAGACACCCGGCGCTGGTCCAACGGGAATGAGATCTTCTCCGACATCCTCACCAAGTGTGCCCGCACCCGTCCGCATCGCGACTGGAGCGGCTATTGGCAGGGCAACACTCGGCGCCCGGAGCGACTGGCGGCCTGAACCCCTCACGCCCGCACCCAGGCCCGCCCCCCGCCAGCCAACTCGATGGCCCGCGCCGCGCCCTTGCCGGTCAGGCGTCGCAGCACCGCCAGGCTCGTCTTGTGGAGCGCCGCCAGGACCTCGGGTCGGTCCTGCAAGCTCCTGCGCGCCGCCACCGCCTGCGCTACACCCTGGTCCGATAAGGGCCCACTTGCATCACACAGGACCTCCAAGACCAGCCGCTGGCATTCTCCGGGCGCAAACCAGCGCTCGGCTCCTCGCTATCGGGTGAAGAGGGAGATTCTCCCGGTTCGACCGGGTCGGATCATGTGCGGCTGCTGCATAATGGCGCGCTGAACCCTGAACCGTCGCCGACCTGTTGGCCGAACTGGGCCTGTTCCTGGGCGAGTCGGTCCTCGGCCCTGAGATCCTGAAGGCACTCGCCGGCACCGCCCCGCGCACCCTGCTGCTGCGCCTGCCCCGGGCGGCCGACCCGCTCTCCGACGCCCCCCTGATCAGCGCCTTGGCCCGCATCCCCTGGGAACTGGCCCGCGGCGGCGCCGACTCCGGGTCGCTCGCCGACCGCAATCTGGTGCCGCGCCTGCTGCTCGATGGCAGCCAACCGGCGACCGCCGTCGCCCTGGACCTGGAGCCGGGGGAGGACCTGCGCTGCCTGCTGGTTTTCGCCGAGGCCCCGGGCTTGCGCCCGCTCGCCATGCGCCAGGAGCGCGAGAGGCTGCTCAGTCTTTTCTGCGATCAAGTCCAGCCCGTCAAATGGGTGCGGATCGATTGCCTCTGCCACGGAGTCTCGCGCGACGGGCTGCGCCGACAGGTCACCGCGTCCAACGGCTATCACCTGCTCCATAGGAGCGGCCACAGACACCGCAACCTCCTGGAGGTACAGGGTGCCGACAGCCGCCCGGACCACCTGACCGGTGAGGACCTGGCAGGGTTGCTGACGGAGGCCGGCGGCTTCTACCCCCGGCTCGTCTTTTCTCTGCCTGTCACTCCGACGCACTGGGTCAGGCCTGGCTCCGCAACTGGGCGGAACTCAGCGCCGCCCTGGGTCTGACCAGGCAGGGCAACGCTGCCGCCGCGCCACCGGACCTGGACTGGACGCTCGCGGCAGACCCCGGATTCTCCGGCACCGCGCTTGCGCTGCTGGCAGCCGGCATCCCCCAGGTGGTCGCCATGCGCTGGGCAGTGGGCGACGACTATGCCTGCCGACTCGCCCGTCGGTTCTATGGCTACCTGCTGGGGGCGGCCGGCCAGAGCGCCGACAGCGCGCTCAACCAGGCGTGCAAGGACCTGCTGCGCCATCGGGAGGCCGCGTACATGGCCGCATGCTGATAACGCCAACCAACTGATTTTTCGCGTCGAGCGGGTGCGCCTAGTGCCCGCCCTGGGGCGTAGCCCGTAGCTTGGCCGGCGCGCACCTAGGCCCCAGCCACTGCTCGTCCACGAGTGGCGGGATCTCGAGCTCCGCTTCCGCTTCGTCGGCCGCGGCGCGCCCCTGACCCGGCTCAACTTCGGCTGACTGACCGGCGGGGCGCCTGAGGACGACACGGCCGAGACCGTGCGCGCGACCGCGCTGGTCCAGGGCCTGGCTGGGCTCAGCAAGACCGCGCTGGCCGCCGAGTGCATCCACCTCTGGCACCGCCGCTTCGACTGGGTCCTGTGCTGGCAGTCCCGCTCGGACGCACTGACCGCCATATCGCCGATGGACTGAGACAGGCTGGCCAGCCCGACGAGGCCCTGCCATTCTACGAGCAGGCCGCGACGGAGGCCGAGTCGGCGGAGCATTGGGCGGACCTCGCTGTCATCAGCCAGAACTAAGCCAATGCACTAGGCGACGCAAGCCAATTGGAGACGGCGAAGGGGCGATACCGCATCGGCGCCGAGGTCCACCGCAAAACCGGCGACCCAGAGATCAACGTGGTTGGTAGTGAGCTGGAGGTCTTGCGCATTGAGGTCATGCAGGGACAAGCGGAGCAGGCGAGGCCGAGATCGAGCGGCGGCTGGGACAGGTCCGCGGTTGGTGGTGACGCACCCGGGCGGGTGAGGCGGTTGCGGAGGCCCCGGATCCGGAGTTGCTCGGCCGGGCCATGGTCAGCGCTCTGGACATCGCTCATCAAGCCGCAAGCACTCATTAAGACTGGGAGGGGACCTTGAAGACTGGGAGGGGACCTTGGCACTGCTGGACGAGTTGGAGTCGGTCGATAGCGACATGGGCCAGGGCGAGCACGAGCGTGCCCGCTCCCGCTTCAATCGCCACGGCCCCCTGCTGCAGCTCGGCCGGCTTCTCGAGGCCCAGTCGTTGCTGGAGGATTGCCTCGCGGTTTTCCGCCGCTATGACGATGTCACCCTGCAGGCCAGGACCCTTAGCGCCCTGGCTGATTTTTGAAACAAGAAGGGCGATCCACGCCAGGCCGCCGACCTGGCCTGCCGCGCCCTGGACCTCAGCAACCGCCTGCCCGACCCCCGCGACCGCGGCATCTCACACAACAATCTCGCGAACGACCTGTACCGCCTCGGTGCAACCGCGGATTCCGCCCTCCACCGCCTGGCGGCCCTGTGCTACGCTCTGATCGGCGGCTACGGCGACATGCTCGGCCAGATCGCCCGCAACCTGTCCATCGTCATGGCCGAGTCCTGCCGCCAGGGCGAGACCTATCCGCTCCCCACCCTGGAAACCCTGCTCGCCGACTCCCGCTTTGACCCCTTGCGCCGCTTCATCGCCGACGGCCCAGTCCCGCCCGCCGACCTCCAGCAGGCCATCGACGACCTCCTCGCGAACCTGGACCGCCCCGCCGCCTGGCCGGACCAGGACCCATCCGGGCGCGGCGCTTCGCTATTGTATTTCTTGGTAAGCTTGGCGCCTTGGCGTGAATAACTGCCGGATTTGGGTTTCAACGTCGTAGCAGGGGCCTGGCTGAATCGACAGATGCCTTGTCCCCCGGTTCGCGGTGATCGCGCGAGGCCCCGGTTGCGGGCGCTGCCAGGGTCGGCAGCGGCGCCGGGTTGGACAAACGTGCCCAGGTCTGGAACACTGACGGGCTTGAATCGTTCTCGGGGAACCTTCTCTGGGTCGCACGGCACCGGCCGGCGGTCCGGGGTCCCCCGTCCAACCGGCGCGATGCCTGACTCTGGTGCATGAACTTCTGATCGCGATTGCGCTGCTCTTGGTCTTGGAAGGTGTCTGGCCCTTTCTGAGCCCCCCGAGTTTTCGGCGTGCCCTGTTGACGGTGGCCGGGAAGCGCGACGGCCCGCTGCGGGTAACCGGGCTCATCAGCATGGTCGTCGGGGTGGGGCTCCTGTATCTGGTCAACTAGCAGCCTGTCGGACTTCGGGGTCCGGTCGGGGCGGCGGGTCCGGTACACTGTCGGGATCAACGCCGATGGCCGCCCGATGGCCGGAGTGCTACTGCCGATGCTCCGCTTCCACCCGATGGATCGCGACACTGACTTGCTCCTGCCGCTGTCGGTGTAGGACTGGCTGTCCAAGGGCCACCTGGCACACAACGTGGTCGAGGTGGTGGAAGGCTTGGATTTGAGCGTGCTGGTGCAGGCGTATGGCGGCACTGGGAGCACGCCTTATCACCCGGCCATGCT
>JADNEJ010000029.1 GCA_016292295.1 Candidatus Thiodictyon intracellulare | reverse complement strand
TCAAGCCGCAGGCCACCTTTTCCGACTGCCTGGCGCGCGTGCGCCGCACCCTCTGGGCCGAGGGGAATGACGTCAACTCGCTCGCGGATCAGGATCAGGTAGTAATTTTCCGCCCCGCCTGGGAGCGCGCGCTCGCGCAACTGGCTGCGACTGCCTGAGCGACATACCCGGCCGCCGCGCCGGGACCGCGTAGCGGACCAGACAGATTGGCTCCATGGTCCTCCAGGGCCGGCCGTGCGGACCCTGGCCCTCCGATTGCCGGTTGCGGCTGGCACGATGATCGGGGTTGCCTAAAATGGCCAAAATCGAGTACGTGTAACTCCGCCATGAATTCGGCTTCTCGCTATCGGGTGAGGGGGGAGATTCTCCCGGTTCGGCCGGGTCGGATCATGTGCGGCAGCTACATAATGGCGGATTTCTTGCGTACGCACGAGGACGAGCAGCACATCACGCACGCTGCCGCCAAGGCGGGCGAAGCGAGTCTTGCGCCGGTGTGGAACAATGACGAAGACGCTGCTTACGATGACACGGCACTGATTCGGCGAGGCGAATATGGCAACGAGCAATTACGACGGTGACATCGTTGCGTGGGTGAACGAGCAGGCGGCGTTTCTGCGTACCGGGCTCTTCTCCCAACTGGATATCGAACACCTTACAGAGGAAATCGAGGACGTAGGCAAGAGCGAAAAGCGCCAGTTGGCGAGCCGGATGGCTGTATTTCTGGCCCACCTGCTGAAATGTCAGTACCCACCGGAGCTGCAAGGCAACAGTTGGCGGCGCACGATCAAAGAACAGCGCAATGCGATTGCCATCTGCATCAAGAAGCGCCCCGAGCCTGAAGGCAGAATTAAGCGATGTGGATTGGTGGTCCGGTGTCTGGTCGGATGCCGCCGCCAAGGCGGCGGAAGAAACGGGCTTGGGCGACTTCCCCGAATCCTGCCCCTGGACAGTCGATACCATTCTCGATCCGGGGTGGTTTCCTTCACTGGTGGGATACGGAATTAAACCCGTAGCCCGAAAAACGGCGCATCGTCCGCACTTGCTCTCACGCTGAAGCTCAGGAGCCAGTCCAGCTTAGCCAAACGGGCCCCTGGTTTCGACCGCCGCCCAGGCATCCAGCACAGGAGGTCGAGGCTTTAGCCGGATCAGGGCCGCTGAGAAGCAATATCGACCAGCTAAGGCCTCGATCTCCTGTTTCCCTAAGGCCAGAACGGCGGTCAAGGCCGCCAAGCGGCACCGCGTCAGACGCCGCCGAGAGGCGCCGATGATCAACAGCCCTCCCGGTCACCTGACATCAGATGAGGATGTCGTCCGCGTACAGCAGGTCGGCAAACAGGTCCTTCTTGATCACTTCCCAGTTCTTGCGCGTCTTGGCCGCGGCGCCAATGATGTAGCGGCGGGCGATGAAGACCTTGCGGCTGTCCTCCTCGGCCTCTTCCATGAGCAGCCAGCCGGTGTAGAGATAGCTGTAGATCTCCACCAATTCCTTGGCGGCGATGCTCTGGAATTGCTTATCGGTCTTGTCCGTGACGTATTTCAGGGCGTCGAGGAACAGTACCCGCATTTCCTTCAGTACATCAGCCAACTGCGCCAGATTGCCGGCCTTGCCCTTCTGTTCCAGGGCCGTGAAATGGTCTGCAAGGATGTCGTTGATGACCCCGCCGGTGGCGGCGACGATCTGTAGCTGCGAGGTGCCCTCGTAGATGTTGGTGATCCGGGCATCGCGCGTCAGGCGCTCGACGTTGAACTCTTTCATGTAACCGGTGCCGCCATGGATCTGCAAGGCGTCATAGGTGATCTTATTGGCGTTTTCGCTCAGCACATACTTGGCCATGGGGGTCAGCAGCGCGGCCACCCGGGTCGCCTCCTTGAGTTTGGCGGTCTGCTCCGACAAGTCCTTACCCGCGGCCTTGAGCTGCTCGACCTTCTCTTCCAGCTTATTGCGCAGATCGACCCAATGGCAGCCGGCATAGAGCAGGGAGCGATCACTCTCGAGCGTGACGCGCATCTCCATCAGCAAATTTGTTACCACCGGAATCGCATGGATACTCTTGCCGAACTGCTCGCGCGCCTTGGCGTAACGCAGTGCCTCCTCATAGGCCGCCTGTGAGATCCCAAGGCCCTGGGCGGCCACTCCCAGGCGCGCCCCATTCATCATGTCCATGACGTACTTGATCAGGCCGAACTTACGCTTGCCGATAAGCTGCGCCGGCGTATCATTGAATTGCAGTTCGCAGGTCGGTGAGCCGTGGATGCCGAGCTTGTTCTCGATGCGCCGCACCTGGACGTTATCTTTGCCGTAACAGGCAAACAGGCTCAGGCCGCGACCATCCTTGGTGCCCGGCTCAGAGCGGGCCAGCACCAGCAGGATCTGCGCATTGCCGTTGGTGATGAAGCGCTTGACCCCCTTGAGCCGCCATTGCCCGTCATCGTCCTGATAGGCCAGCATGTTGACGGCCTGCAGGTCGGAACCCGCGTCCGGCTCGGTCAGCACCATGGCGCCGGTGGCGGCACCGCTGGCGAATTGCGGCAGGAATTCCTGACGCTGCTCTTCGGTGCCGTACTTGTTGATAGTCTCGGCGATGTCCTGCAGACCGAACAGGTTCATCAGCGACGCCTCGGCACGGGCGACCATCTCGATCGCCATCGTGTAGAGGGTGGTCGGGATGTTGAGACCCCCATAGCGCCGGGGCAGTGTGAAGCCCATCAGCTCCGCCTGGGTCAGCAAGGTCAGGGCCTCCTGGACGCCCTTGGCATAGGTGACTTTGCCCTCGGCGAAATGGCTCCCCTCCTCATCCACCGTGGCGGCCTGCGGGGCCACGTTGTTCGCTGTGATATCGCCAACGATCTCGAGTACCTTGCGATAATTATCCAAGGCGTCCTGGTAGTCGGTCGGGGCATAGTTGTAGGTAGCGGCCTCGGCATAGCCATGCTCGGCGATGTCGATCACCTCTTCAAGCTTCAGGCGATCGAAATGGAACAGCAAATCGGTGTTGTCGATGAAATAGTTGGCCATGGCTCGACTACTTTAACTTGTGCTTGTAGGCGTCGATGAGCTTCGGAATCACTTCCATCACATCGCCGACGATTCCGTAATGACAGACACCGAAGATCGGCGCGTCGGGGTCATCATTGACGGCAATGATTTTGTTGGAATCGCACATGCCGGCCCGATGCTGGATCGCCCCAGAAATACCGCAGGCGATATAGAGCTTGGGCCGCACCGTGACGCCGGTCTGTCCTACCTGGCGCACATGGTCGATAAAACCGGCATCGACCGCGGCGCGCGTACCCGCGACCTCACCGCCGATCACCCGGGCCAACTCATAGAGGATCTGGAAGTTCTGCCAGTTGCCCATCCCGTAACCCCCGGCGACGATGATCGGGGCGGCCTTGAGATTGACCTTGCTCTCCTCGTGATGGCGGGCAATGATCCGCACCAGTTGGTCGGCGGCGGTGGGCGAATAGGGAACCGGGGTAATGCGCCCGTCGACCGGCTGCGTCAAGGGTATCTTCTCCATGACCCCCTCGCGCACCGTCGCCATCTGCACCGGGGAATCCGGACAGATGATGGTGGCGATGATGTTTCCGCCGAAGGCCGGACGAATCTGCAACAGGAGCTGGGAGTAGTCCTTGCGCAGATAGGTCACGTCGGCGATCTGAAGATCCGTGCAGTCCGCGGTCAAGCCGCTGCGAGTATGGGAGGCGACGCGCGGCGCCAGGTCCCGGCCGATAAAGGTGCCGCCGAAGAGGACGATCCGCGGCTGATGCTGGTCGACCAGTTCACTCATGATCCGGCTGTATGGCAGCGTATTATAGTGAGCGAGCTGCGGGTGATCCGCCAGCAAGACCTCGCGCGCACCGTAGCGGAAGGTCTCGGCGGCCAGGGCCTGCAGGTCGTGGCCGATCAGCACCGCCTGTAATTCACCATTGAGGCTTTCCGCCAGCTTTCTGCCCTTGGACAGCAGTTCCAGACTCACATCCGCCGGCACACCGTCGCGCTGCTCAATGAAAACCCAGACTTTTTGTTTATTCTCGTTCATAGGGACTTATCCGAAGATATGATCTTCCATCAGTTTATTGATCAGCGCATACATGCCGTCCCGGGTGGCAGGTATAGTTTCATGCGCGCTCCCGCTCAGGACCACCGACTCGATCTTGTGGACCTTGGTCGGTGACCCGCCGAGGCCGCAACGGTTGAGATCGACGTCCAGGTCGTCGGCGGTCAGAGTGGGGATAAACAGGCCCTTGGACACGTATTCTTCCTTGAGCTGATCCACATACAGCAAGGAATTGCCCTCAGTTATCTTTTCCAGCTCGAGGAGGGTATGGGCATTCTTGTAGGCCATGACCCGCTTGGCCCGGAAGGGCCGCGGCGTGGCGGCATCCTTGACCACCGTGATCAACAGGGGCAGCGTACCTTCCAGGATCTCGAAGCCGTGATCGACCTTGCGCTTGACGGTGATCTGGGGTCCCTGCGCCTCAAGGATCGCCTCCGCATAGGTGATCTGCGGCAGGCCCAACTTTTCTGCGGTCTGGGGGCCAACCTGGGCGGTGTCGCCGTCGATCGCCTGGCGGCCGGAGAAAATGATGTCGTAGGGGCCCAGTTTGCGCAGTGCCTCGGCCAATACATAGGAGGTCGCCAGGGTGTCGGCCCCGGCGAACTTGCGGTCGCTGACGAGAAATGCCTCATCGGCGCCCATATACAGGCAGTCGCGCAGCAGGTCCGAGGCCTTCAGCGGCCCCATGGTCAGCACCCGCACGGTGCCGCCGTAGCGGTCGCGCAATTGCAGTGCCAATTCCAGCGCCACCTTGTCTTCGGGATTTAAGATAGTGGGGAGCTTGCTGCGGTTGACGGTACCGTCCGGCTTCATCACCTGACCAGAGATATTAGCCGTGTCGGGAACCTGTTTAACCATTACGATGGAATGATAACTCATGCTCTGCCTTGTCTTTTGAAGTAATTGGGGAATGCGACCAGCGACCGGCCCAGCGATTAAAGAAGTCTCAGGCGAAGACGCTTGCACAACCCGGAAAATGGAGCGCCTGGATGCTACCATTTTTCGTTCGACTGTGCGACGTCCGTATCCACCCTACGACGGGCGACCTCCCCGTAGCCCGGATGGAGCGCCAGCGAAATCCGGGAGTAATCCGGCGGACCCGCTAGCAGCCTGTCGGATTTAGCGACCAGCGCCACCGTCTGAGGCCTTTGGACGGGCTTTTATGGTAAAAAGAGAAGGTTTTCGGCTAGAAACGCAGTTTTCAGCGGTATTCTCTTTACTGCAGACGTAATACGGCCATCCGTTTCAGGTTCCACGCCAGGCAGACCAGC
>JADNEJ010000230.1 GCA_016292295.1 Candidatus Thiodictyon intracellulare | reverse complement strand
AGTCAGGAGAACACCGCGGAAAACTGCGTTTCTAGCCGAAAACCGTCTCTTTTTTACCATAAAGGTCCGTCCAAGAGCCTCAGGCGGTGGCGCCGGTCGCTAAGTCCGACAGGCTGCTAGTGCTCTACGATCGTGGCTACCCAGCCTTTTTGTTCTTCACGCTCCATGCGCTGGAACAGCGAGATTTCTGCATGCGCCTGCAGGTCGGATTCTCCACCGAAGTCAACGACTTTATGGCCTCTTGTGCCACCAGTGCGGTGCTCGCTTTCACACCCGGCGCGGGCCTTAGTCACAAATCCGCCCAAGGCCGACCGGCCCATGTGTGTTTGCGCGCACAAGACCATGTTCTACAAGGGAGCGGCGACGCCGGGACTGAACAAGGTGGGTGGAATTATGATCAAGGCCCCCGACGCGGACGCCCGTCGCCAGTGCGGAGCCTATGGGCTGCCCACCGCACCGCTGCAGATGCGCTTGGTACGGGTGACCCTCAAGGGTGGGGAGACCGAGGTGCTGGCTACCTCACTGCACGAGGAGCACTTGCTGCGGTACCGGCTCCATCAAGCACAGTCCACGATCAATGGCTGAGCTGAGCGGCTGCCTGAGCCTCATGCAGGTACTGCCGATGGCCGCTCAAGGGCCTCGGTTCAGCGGGCGTGACGGACTATGCTGGTGAGGGCTTGCAGGGATGTGCGGAGGCACCGGGACCCCGTTTACGGCACCGGCTCCCCACCTCATGGTGGGAAGTCGGCGCGGTTCGGCGGACTACTTTACTTGCGCATGATTTTTTGATACATACGACCGAGGCGCTCAGTGTTGGCGTCACAGCAGGACTGGGCGGCCTTGGCGGCGTCCAGGGCCTGCTTGGGCACGTCACGAGCAGTCTGGTCGGCGCAGCCACCGATCAAGGCGACTCCGATCAGGGCGGCGGCCGACAGGGAAACGAGCTTGAGGGTTTTTTTCATCGGTAAATTCTCCGTTGGTTGAGCCTAGAGTCCCTAGGCTCTTTTTTTATAGCATTAGGTCTGTGTTCATGGCACGACGCTCTGAGATCTAAGCCGCCGTGATCGTTTCACTTTGCGCCCGTGGTCTGTTCGGGGTGATAGTCCGGGCGGTGTCGGTCCGGGGCAGGAAAGGCACGAACGGGAAAGCGAAAACGCCACGAAGTCGTCAGTAAATCGCAAAAAACACCGGATACATGACGTTTGCGGGCACTAAGTGCGCGGATTTGCGTGTGTTGCGCAAATCCAGCCCACTCCTCACCAAGCCCCTCTGCCACTCCTTCCTGGATTATACCCGGAACAGGGTGGCAGTGACGTTGCGCAACCCCTTGACGGCTGACCTGCGGCAAGACGCCCCTGGCCTCTCTATCCGCCATTGTGCCCCTAATCCACGGCAGGGCTTACCCTGAGGGACGCAAAACGCGACCGGGGCTTAGTGGTGACTCGGATTGGTTGCGGTGGCGCTGACCGTAACTTCGGTGCGATAACCGGTGCGGCCTCCAGCAAACCGTCGCCACCGGTGGTTGCAACCGGGAGACTCCCGCGGTGCGTAAAACAACATACATCACAAGCTTTCAACGGGTACTTGGGTGCGCCACAGACCGGACACAAGGTGGATGTCATGTTGACCACAAAAAACTGATGCGTAAAGTGAAAGACCAACTTTCGTTGATCAAGGCCGCCGGCAGCACCGCCGGGTGCGGCTGGCGCAGTAAGTCCTGGGCGATCTCCAGGCGCCCGCAGCCCTCCCGGAAATGACGGTCATAGGGTGCCTAGTCCATCCATGGTGGTGCAGGCTAATGCGTCGCGCGGTCCGGAGCAAGTGCAGGTAATGAGGAGGTCGATGCGCGGTACGGCAATGGGGTTCACGCCCTCATGGCCGAGCAGCGCGCTAGCCGCCGGCCGCCGGCGCAAACAGTGCCTGCAGGTCCGCCCCGCTGAAGCCTAGGTTCGGCTCCCCCTCCGTTTCCTGATAGACTCCGGCGGCTAGGGCACGTTTGCGCTCCTGCATGGACAGGATACGCCCCTCTACCGTTTGTTCGGTCACCAGTTTGTAGACGAAGACCGGCTTGTCCTGACCGATCCGATGCGCTCGGTCCGCGGCCTGGGACTCGACCGCCGGGTTCCACCAGGGGTCGTAGAGGATAACGGTGTCCGCCGCCGTGAGGTTGAGCCCCGCGCCCCCGGCCTTGAGGCTGATCAGGAACAGATTCACCGCCCCCGAGCGGAAGGCGTCGATCGCCTCGTCGCGCTTGCGCGTCTGGCCGGTGAGCTTGGCATAGGGAATGGCGCGGTCGTCGAGCTCGGTCTCGATCAGGGCGAGCATACTGGTGAACTGGGAGAACAGCAGGATGCGCCGGCCCTCCTCCAGTTGCTCCGGCAGCAAATCCATCAGGAGTTCCAGCTTGGCGGACTCCTTGACCCGGGCGGCAGCCGCGATCTTCAGCAGGCGCGGGTCGCAACAGGTCTGACGCAGCTTCAACAGTGCATCTAATATGGTAATGTGGCTGCGTGCCAGGCCCTGGGCGGCGATTGCCTCGCGTACCCGCTTCTCCATCGACAGGCGAATGCCCTCGTAGAGCGCCGCCTGGGCCTCACCCAGGGTAACGCTCTTGATGATCTCGGTCTTGGGCGGCAACTCGGTCGCCACGTCTTGCTTGCGGCGGCGCAGCATGAAGGGCACGATCCGCTGCGCCAGGCGGGTGTGGCGCTCATGGTCGCGGTGCTGCTCGATGGGGATGCGCCAGAGCCGTTTGAAGCTCCCCTGGTCCCCCAGGAAGCCGGGCATCAGAAAGTCGAACTGGGTCCAGATCTCGCCCAAGTGGTTCTCCATCGGGGTGCCGGTGAGACAGAGCCGGTGATCGGCCTTGAGCGCCCGGACCACGGCGGCGGCCTGGGACTTGGGGTTCTTGACGGATTGCGCCTCATCGAGGATTAGGCTGTGGAAGGACTGCTCGGCGAGGCGCTCCTGATCGCGCGACAACAGGGGGTAGGTGGTTAGCACTAGGTCGTGGTCGGGCATGCGATCAAAGAGGGAGTGCCGGTCAGACCCGTGCAGGACCAGGGTGCGCAGAGCCGGGGTGAAACGCGCCGCCTCGCGGCGCCAATTGCCAATCAGGCTGGTGGGGGCGACCACCAGGGCGGGGCGGTCGAGTCGTCCGGCCTCCTTCTCCACCAACAGGTGGGCCAGGGCCTGGACGGTCTTGCCGAGCCCCATGTCGTCCGCCAGGATGCCGGCGAGCCCCCAGGCGCGCAGGAACTGGAGCCAGTCGAGCCCGCGCCGCTGGTAGGGGCGTAATTCCACGGTGAGTCCGACCGGGGGCTCGACCGACTCGATGCTGGTGAAGTCCTTGAGGCGCCGGGCCAACTCGCGCAGCCGCTCGGCCCCGCGGATGGCATAGCCCTGGGCCTCGAGTTCGGTCAGCGCCCTCGCGTCGAAGCGCGAGATCCGCAGCTGCCTGTCCGCCCCCGGCGCGGCGCGGTCGAAGAGGTCGCGCAGGATCGCGATGAAGGGCTTGAGCCGCGCCGCCGGCAGATCGACATAGCGGTGGGCCGCCGCAGGGTCGGTTCCCGTCGGGTCCAGTGGCAGGCTGATGACCTGCGGTAATTCCGCGTCCAGGCCCAACTCCAGCAGGGGAGCGATGATCGGCAGCAGCGGGATGCGCCGCCCGCCGAGATCGAGATCAAAGCGCAGGCCGAACCAGTCGTTGCCCCCGGACTCGGCCTCCTCATCCACCTCCAGGTCCCACTCCGCCGTCTCGAAGCGCAGGCGGAAGCTGTCAGTGATATCCACCCGCCAGCCAGCCGCTTCCAGGGCCGAGAGGCCGTCGCGCAGCAGAGCCGACCAGTGGCCGGCGCGCTCGATGGGGTTGGTGGCGGCGGGGAGCAGTCGATGGCCGTCGGCGCGTTGCTCGGCGTTCGTGGCCGAGACGAAACCCAGCCCCGCCAGGGTGTCCAGGGCGCCGCGCTCCGCGTCCAGGTCGCGGTGGATGCGTACGGTGCCGCCGCCGGCGGGCAGGACACTGTGGGTGAGCGCCGGCAGGCCGGGGACGCGATGGCCGGCGTAGTCGAAATCGAGATTGAGCTGGTCGGTCGCGGCGCCGGCCAGGGTGTCGCAGATCAGGGTCAGCCAGGGGGTGGCCGGGGCGGTGGTGACTTCGGTCACTGGCGCCGGGGTTGGCAGGGGCAACTGGGGGAACTCTAGCACCAGGGTGCGGGAGATCGCCTCCGCCTGGCTGGCGCGCAGGCGTGGGGCGGCGAGGACCTCGCGCAGTTGCGCGGCGCTAAGCCCCCGGGTCTGGAGGGGGCCGACCTGGTGCCCTGCCATGTCCAGATACAGCGGCGGCTCCAAGAGTAGCAGCCGGGCGGCCGGTACCACGCCGAGCGCCAGGGTCAGGAGCCCGTCGGCGCCCTCGCGCCAATCCATATGCAGGTCGCGCAGTGCTCCCAGGCCCAGGGGGGTCGCCTCGATGGCCTGCCAGTGGCAGCGACCGGTCCCGATCATCCGCAGCAGGGCCAACTGGCCGTTCGGTCCGGTCAGCGGGACGCTGCTGATCCACTGACCAGCGGAGACCGCACGCAGCATCCCCAGGATGTCGTGGTCCGCCGCGACCAGATACTCGGGGGTGGAGTAGCCGTGCAACAGGTTATACAGATTCGCCTGGCGACCTTTGGAGAACCCGCCGCGGCGCAGGAGCTTGGCCACCCGCAGTTCTACCGCGACCCCTTGGGCGTCGGTCGTGCCCGGCTGGAGCACATAGACCAGGCGCTCGGCGTCGGAGACCGCGGCCGGTTCCTGGCCGGCCGTTACCACCTTGGTTAGCCAGCGCTTGAGGAACTCGGTGGCGGCGCTGCCGTCCGTGGGCTGGAACTGGCGCTCGCGCTCCTCATAGGCGAGACAGGCGGCGGCCACATGCTTGCAGTTGTAGCCCACGGGGCAGCTGCAGGAGCCGGTGAGGTCACGTTTGTCGGGGTTCGCGGGGATGAAGATAGACTGGCGATATAAGCGCCCGCCGCTGCCGCGCACGCGTGCTTGGAGGCTGACGCCATCGGCGTCGCGGCGTTCCTCCGTGAGGTCGATCACCATCCCCTGGCGGAAATAGTGCAGGCCCCGATTGAAGGAACTTAGGTCGATCGCGTGGCGGATGTCGTCTCTGGTCAGGGGGCGCGGCATAGTATCGGGAACAAAAAGGAGTCACAGCGACCGCCTATTGTCGCCGGTTTAGAGGCTCGACGTTGGGCCTAGCAGCCTGTCAGACTTAGCGATCGGCGCCACCGCCTGAGGCCCTTGGGCGGGCTTTTGCGGCAAAAAAGAGACGGTTTTCGGCTAGAAACGCAGTTTTCCGC
>JADNEJ010000357.1 GCA_016292295.1 Candidatus Thiodictyon intracellulare | reverse complement strand
CCCCCCCCCCCCCCCCCCGCGGGGGTCGGCCACTGACCACTGACCACTACTCAGCGGTCGACCGCCGCCATCGCCTCACGCATCCGGCGGATGACGCTGTCGTAGCGGTGGGGATCGCCGTCGCGGACCTGGCCGAAGATCCCGGAGCCGGAGACGAAGGTGTCCGCCCCCGCGGCCTTGATCGCGGCGATATTGTCGGTCTTGACCCCGCCGTCGACCTCGAGCCGGATGTCGAGCCCCGAGTCATCGATGATCTCGCGTACCTCGCGCAGCTTGTCTAGCGCCGAGGGGATAAAGCTCTGGCCGCCGAAGCCCGGGTTGACCGACATGAGTAGGATCATGTCGATTTTGTCCAGCACATAGTCGAGATAGGACAAGGGAGTGGCCGGGTTGAACACCAGGCCGGCCTTGCACCCCTCGCCGTGGATGAGCTGCAGGGTGCGGTCGATGTGCTCGCTCGCCTCCGGGTGGAAGGTGATATAGGTCGCCCCGGCGGTGGCGAAGTCGGGAATGATACGGTCGACCGGCTTGACCATCAGGTGGACATCGATGGGTGCGGTAACTCCATGCTTGCGCAGGGCCTCGCAGATCAACGGACCGATGGTCAGATTAGGGACATAGTGATTGTCCATCACGTCGAAGTGGACGATGTCTGCCCCCGCGGCGAGCACGTTGTCGACCTCCTCCCCGAGTTTCGCGAAGTTGGCGGAGAGGATGGACGGTGCGATCAGGTCAAGCGCCATGGGGGTCCCCCGGAGGTATTCCGGACCTTGCCCACAGGGCAGCGGCCAGGATCTGTTGATGGAAGACCGCAAACTCTAACCGAAGCGTCGCGGGATTTCACTTGGGGCCTCAAACCGGCGGGCGCGCTGCCGTGATGGTCTCGTAGGCGCGGCGGATCTCGTGGGTCTTCTGGGACGCCATCTTGATCGCCTCCGCGGGTGCCCCGCGGGAGGTGAGCTTATCCGGGTGATGGCGGTTCATAAGCTTGCGATAGGCGCGCTTGACCTCCTCGTTACTCGCCTGGGCGGTGATGCCGAGGGTCGCATAGGCCACGGCCAGGGAGGTCCGGGAGGACTGCGGCCCCGGGTCCTGGCGTCCACCGCCGGACCCCCCGGCGCGCCAGCCCGCGTTGCCGCTCAGGAATTGGTACTGGGCCTGGATTAATCGCTCCAGGCGCCGGAAGCTCGCCAGAGGGATCTGGAGAGCGTGGCGGCACTGCTCCAAGACCAGCCGCTCCGCGGCCCTGGGCTCGCCGCCCAGATAGGCCGCCGCCAGTTGGATCTCTAGGAACAGTTGGTGCAGCTGCATCTGGCCGGGACTCGCCTGCCGGAACGCCGCTAGGGCCGCGCTGAGGTCGAAGCTCGACACCTTGCCCTGGTAGAAGAATTGCATAGCGGTGCGCCGCAGCGGGCGGTCGAGCCCCATGCGCGTCATGACCGACTCGGCAAAGGCGATCTCGCTCTCGCTCACCCGCCCGTCGACCTTCGCCAGGTGCCCCAGCACGCTGAAGGTGGTCTCCAGGAAGACCCCCTGAAGCCGCGCCCGCTCGGCCACCCGCTCAGGCCCGAAGAAGTTCGCCACATGCTCCGCCCCACGG
This sequence comes from Candidatus Thiodictyon intracellulare, assembly GCA_016292295.1. GTDB lineage: Bacteria > Pseudomonadota > Gammaproteobacteria > Chromatiales > Chromatiaceae > Thiodictyon > Thiodictyon intracellulare. The sequence continues at coordinate 3,757 of JADNEJ010000357.1, read as the reverse complement.
TCCACCCCGTGACCCATGGCAGCACCGACCATGGCCCCCAGAGGCCCGCCCACCAAGAGACCCAGGGTTCCGCCGACCGCCTTACCCCACCAGCCCATGACATCGATCCCCGTGTTATGCGGCGGCCCAGGAGACTTCCCCGCGGCGGCGCCGTTCGCGACTGTACTATGGTTCCCATCGTAACTCGGCGCTCCCCCTTTCCGCTTGCGAGAAAGGGCCTCGTCCGGGTTCCCAAGTTCCACCTGGGAACCCAGTACCGGAAGCTTCGCTTCCTGACCTCGGAGTTACGAGCAGCCGCGCTCCCAAGATTGCAGTCGCAAGGGGAGAGACTGTACAAGAATTTCCCGTGCGCCTCCGGCGCCCCGCCCGGCTAGAACAGAACAGAACAGAAGTTGCAGCAGCTGCGTACAAAGGGCTGGCAGCCGAAGTGTGCCTATGGGGACTCAGCCACCGATTTTACCACCTATGCCGCGACCACGATCCCAAAGCAATACGTCTTTGCCCTGCAGCGGGAACACCAGTCGTCATCCCAGCGGAGCGCCTGGGAGACCTACCTTGGCGGATAGACAGGGCACCTAGGCTATATTGAGAAGACACGGCCTTGATTATAATTTCGCCTACCTTATTCAGTCCCGGCGTTACCACTCCCTTGAAGAACATGGTCTTGCGCGCGCAAACCCACATGGGTCGGCTGGCCTTGGGCGGATTTGTGATCAAGGCCTGAGAACACGGTGCCGCCGGCGGCAGCGAAATAGCGGCCGGCGACCTTGATCATAACTCCGGCTACACGCCCTTGTGACAACCCGTCGCGGCCCCCAGTCCGCGACGGATGTCACCCTCGAGGTGGCCGGAATAATAACCAAGGCCTAGCCGGCCGGCGTCATGAACCTGATTGCCAATAGCCGGCCACCGGCGCGGCTGCGCAACGCGCTTGCGCATCACTCACCTAGAGTACCGACGGCGTGGGTTACAACCTGTCTGATACGCGCGGTGCTGATGGGTCTTTTCATGCGAAGAACATGGTCTTACGCGCGAAAACCCACATGAACCGGCCGGCTTTGGGCGGATTTGTGATCAAGGCCAAGGAACACTAACATCCCCGGCGTTGCGTTGTGGTTCGTCCCTCACCCCCAACCTACGGCCCTGAGGACGCCTATGCCGTAGCGCAGACACCGGGACAACCGAATTACGAGTGGCTCTAGCAACAGCACAAGTTCCCCACGGTCAAGCTGGAGAAGGCGATCCGCTCCTTTGAGAAGCAGATCGCCCTGCGCCAGACCTGGATCAACGACCGGCGCCCGACGCCGATCCCGCCGATATCCCCTATCACCAAGTGCACAAGTGGCCGCGTGACATGGCGCGCCACCGTCAATCGATACAGATTCTGGAGGGCGTGATCCGTGAGCGAGATAATCCAGCGTGACGCGGCACTGGTAGCCGTAGGATGGGCAGAGCGCAGCGATGCCCATCCTACGGGTGCTCTACCCCCTGCGCCGGGGCGGGACGCCACGGCTTCAAAAGACTGTCCAGCTCGTACCGCCCAGGATAGGGGAGCGGGCATGATCATCTCCGGACCTGCTGCCCCGAGTCGGGGATTGCTCCGGTGGTGCCCCGGCGGTGATGGGTCCCCCTTCCTTGAGTCGGATGGGCACAGCGGAAGCAATGCCCAATCCTTCCGGCCAAGGGCCATGACCGCAGGACCAGTCACCCCGGACGATAAAGGTCCCTCGTGGGAGCGGCTTCAGCCACGACGAGGCCACGACAATTTGCAGGGTCGCGTCGCGGCTGAAGCCGCTCCCACCGGGTTTCGGCCTGACTTCTTTTCCTCTCGTTCCCACGCGCCGCGTCACTGCCGTTCAGTTGAGCGCCACTGCTCAAGCGCCTGGAGTTCAAGGCTTCAGCCTTGGAGCACGCCAAGACTGAAGCCTTGGACTCCAGGCGCAGAGAACGTGGTCGGCGAGTGTGGCTTAACCTAATGGCAGCAACGCGCCGCGTGGGAACTAGGACCGAAGTGCGGTCAGCGCAAGCCCACCCGGCGCGCCGCTTTGAGCACCGCCGGTCGAGTGCGTAGCATGGGCAACGATGCCTGAGCGCGGCGGCCGCGCCTCCGGGACCTATCCGACTGACGATCAGGGCGCGCTCATGAGGACCACCATTCCCCCCTTCCACCAGGCCCGGGTGCTCGTGATCGGGGATGTCATGCTCGACCGTTACTGGACGGGGGCGGCCACCCGCATTTCTCCCGAGGCTCCGGTGCCGGTAGTGCATGTGACGGCGGTCGAGGAGCGGCCGGGCGGGGCGGCCAATGTCGCGCTCAATATCAAGACACTGGGCGGCCAAGTCGATCTGCTGGGGGTGGTGGGCCAGGATGAGGCGGGTGCGGCCCTGGAGACGCTGCTGCGCGGGCGCGGCATCGACTGTCACCTCCAGCGCCATCCTGGGGCCTGCACCTCGACCAAGCTGCGCATCCTCTCCCGACACCAGCAATTGCTGCGCGCGGATTTTGAAGGGAGCCTGTCCGGCCTGGACCCGGACGAACTGCGGGCCTGGTATGAACGACTGGCCCCGCAGGCCGCGGTCGTCGTCCTGTCGGATTACGGCAAGGGCACCCTGGCGTCACCGCGTACGCTCATCGACCAGGCTCGGGCGCTGGGCAAGTGCGTGATCGTGGACCCCAAGAGCACCGACTTTTCCCGCTATCGGGGCGCCACCCTCCTGACGCCCAATCGCGCCGAGTTCGAGGCCGTGGCAGGGGCCTGCGCGGGCGACGAGGAACTGGTGGCACAAGGCCAACAGATGCGCCTGGACCTGGGTTGGCAGGGGCTGCTCATCACCCGCGGTGAGCAGGGGATGACCTTGCTGTGGGCCGGACAGCCGCCGCTGCACCTGCCGACCCGCGCCCAAGAGGTCTACGACGTGACCGGCGCCGGTGACACCGTGGTGGCGACGCTCGCGCTGGCACTGGCCACGGGGGCGCCGCCGCAGCAGGCCGTGCGGCTGGCCAACGCAGCGGCCGGAATCGTGGTCGGTAAGCTCGGCACCGCCGCCGTCACGGTGGCGGAACTCGGCCGGGCGCTGCATGAGCCGCAGGCCGGCGGCTTCGGTCTGGTCAGCGAAGACGCGCTGGAGACGCAGATGCGCCAGGCGCGCGCTCGCGGCGAGACCCTCGTCATGACCAACGGTTGCTTCGACCTGCTGCACGCCGGGCATGTCACCTATCTGGAGCAGGCCCGTGCACTCGGTGACCGCCTGATCGTGGCGGTCAATGCGGACGCCTCGGTCGCCGCGCTGAAGGGCCCCGGACGGCCGGTGAACACCCTGGCACACCGCATGCGCGTGCTGGCGGCCCTAAAGTGCGTCGATTGGGTGGTCCCTTTCACCGATGCGACACCGCAGCGGCTCTACTGCCGCCTGCTGCCGGATGTCATCGTCAAGGGCGGCGACTATAGCCCGGCACAGATCATGGGCGGCCCCTGCGTAACGGCCAACGGCGGACGGGTGGTGGTGCTGGATTTCCTGGACGGGGTCTCGACCACCGGCCTGATCGAGCGGATGCGCGAGGGCCGCGGCGAGCCATGACCATAGAATCGGCAATTGCTCACGCAAAGACGCCAAAAACGCAAAGAAGAATAGACTCGATTTTGGCCATTTTAGGCGACCCCGATTATCGTGCTAGCAGCCTGTCGGACTTCGGGGGGCCAGGGGTCCGCACGGCGGACCCTGGAGGACCATGGAGCCAATCCGTCTGGTCCGCTAC
>JADNEJ010000596.1 GCA_016292295.1 Candidatus Thiodictyon intracellulare | reverse complement strand
ACGTCATTTGCGACAACGCTCGCTACTACCGCTCCAAAGCGGTTCAAGATTACATTAAGGATTCCCGCATCAAACTTGTCTTTCTTCTGCCTTATGCGCCAAATTTAAATCTTATTGAGCGGCTATGCAAATTCTTTAAGAAAAAGGTTCTGCATAACAAGTATTACGAATCATTTGACGGGTTTCACAAAGTCTGCGCAGATTTTTTCAGCAACTCCCGGTGAGTGCCAGGGCGACTTGCGCTCTTTGCTGACGGAGAACTTTGAAATAACCGGTCGGCGAGGAAACCGAAAGTTTGGCATTAGCTGAGTATACAAGTCGAAAGCGGTTGCTGCGTGTCTGGCGACATCGCGAATCCAACTGGAGCCACTTCCGCCCTATTGTCGAAATCTTAATTTAATTGAGTGCTTCTGGAAATTCTTCAACCGTAAAGTGCTGCCAAGTGTTTTACAATCAATATTAAGAAACGACACACGACACGTTTGAAAAGTTTCGAGGTGCCTGCAATAAGTTCTTCGATGAACTTGATACATTTGCCCCGCTACTCCGAATGTTTCTCGTTGAGAATTCGGAAATTATTGGGAATAAAAAGCCGAAAATTGCTATCGCTTAGGTATAACGTACTTTCTTCACCAACCTTCATTGCCGCATTTAGCCTCCTATGTTCAAGATCCAGACGCTGAATAATCTTTCCGTGGCCGGGCTCAACCGGTTGCCGCGGGACCGTTACGAGGTGGCCTCCGAGATCGCCCACCCGGACGCGATCCTGGTGCGCTCGGCCAAGATGCTCGACCTCGTAATCCCGGACACGGTGCAGGCCATCGGCCGCGCCGGCGCCGGCACCAACAATATCCCGGTCCCTGCCATGACCGCCCGTGGGATCGTGGTCTTCAATGCCCCGGGGGCCAACGCCAATGCGGTGAAGGAATTGGTCGTGGCCGGCATGTTGATCGCCGCCCGCAATATCGGCCAGGCCTGGCACTTCGCCCGCGGGCTCACGGGTGACGACGCAGCTATCGGCAAGGCGGTGGAGGCGGGCAAGAAGTACTTCGTCGGTTTTGAACTGCCGGGCCGAACGCTCGGCGTCATCGGTCTGGGGGCCATCGGGGTCAAGGTAGCCAATGCCGCCCGAGCTCTGGGGATGAAGGTCGTCGGCTATGATCCGACCATTACGATCCAACGCGCTTGGCAGTTGTCGAGCGACGTGCAGCCGGCCCTCAGTATCGACGATCTCCTGTCGCGCTCCGATTTCGTGACCTTCCATGTGCCGCTCACCGAGGAGACCCGGCACATGGTCAATGCCGAGCGCGTAAAGATCCTCAAGAAAGGGGCCGTGCTGCTCAATTTCTCCCGGGAGGGTATCCTGGATGACCAGGCGGTGGTCGCCGCGCTGGACTCGGGTCATCTGTACGCTTATTGCTGCGACTTCCCGAACAACCTGCTGAAGAATCACCCACGGGTGGTGACCCTGCCCCACCTGGGGGCCTCGACCGCGGAGGCCGAGGACAATTGCGCCGTGATGGTCGCGGATCAGGTGCGCGACTATCTGGAGGACGGCAATGTCGTCAACTCGGTCAACTTCCCGGACATCTGCCTGCCGCGCAACGGCGGCTATCGTATGGCCATCGTCAACAGCAATGTCCCCAATATGGTGGGTCAGATCTCGACCGACTTGGCCGCGGCCAAGCTCAATATCCTGGACATGCTCAACCGCTCCCGCGGCGACGTGGCGGTGACTCTGATCGATGTTAACCAGCGCTGCCCGGAGGCCACGGTCGCCCAACTGCGCGCCATCGAGGGGGTCCTCTCGGTGCGCTGTCTCGGCAGCTGACGGACGCCCTCCATGGATCAGGCTGCCCACCTCGCGGACCAAGTGCCTTCAGACCAGCTCCATCAGGTGCGCGAACGCATTGACTCCATCGATATGGAGATCATGCGCTTGATCAGCGAGCGTGCCCGCTGTGCCCAAGAGGTGGGTCGCATCAAGAACGCCTTGGTGGGTATGCCGGGTGCGATGCCGACTCCGAGTGCGGAGGAGAGGCCGGTTCAGTATTACCGCCCGGAGCGTGAGGCGGCTATCCTGCGGCGGATCAAGGATGGGAACCCGGGTCCCCTGGACGGCGAGGAGGTGGCCCGGCTCTTCCGCGAGATCATGTCGGCCTGTCTGGCCCTGGAGCAACCTATGAAGGCCGCCTATCTGGGGCCCGCGGGGACCTTTACCCAGGCGGCGGCGCTCAAGCAGTTCGGCCACTCGGTGCGCACCATCGCCATGGCCACCATCGGCGAGATCTTCCGAGAGGTGGAGGCGGGCTCCTGCGACTACGGAGTGGTGCCGGTAGAGAACTCCACCGAGGGCGTCATCAGCCACACCCTGGATATGTTCCTCGCCTCGCCGCTCTTGATCACCGGCGAGGTGAGCCTGCGTATCCATCACCACCTGATGAGCCGAGAGGCCGATACCAAGACCATCGGTACCCTCTACTCTCACCAGCAGTCCCTGGCTCAGTGCCGGGGTTGGCTGGACCGGCACCTGCCGCACGCGCAGCGCGTAGCGGTGGGCAGCAACGCGGAGGCGGCGCGCCTGGCGAGCCTGGAGGCGGGGAGCGCCGCGGTGGCTGGCCTGCCGGCGGCCGAAATCTACGGCCTCGCGGTGCTCGCCGAAAGCATTGAGGACGAACCCGGCAACACCACCCGCTTCCTGGTGATCGGCCCCAAGGACGCCCCTTCCAGCGGCCAGGACAAGACCAGTCTGCTGATCTCCTGCCGCAATGCCTCCGGCGGTCTGCACGCACTGCTGTCGCCGCTGGCGGAGCACGGGATCGACATGACCCGGATTGAATCACGGCCCTCGCGCCGGGGAATTTGGGATTATGTCTTTTTCATCGACATCATCGGCCACCGGGCCGACTCCAAGATGGCCGAGGCATTGGAACATCTCAAACAGGCCTCACTGCTCTTCAAGGTGCTCGGGTCCTACCCTGTCGCGGTGCTGTAACGGGATTGCAGTAGTTATCCCGCTATAATTAAAATCAATTAATCAATGGTGATCTTGACGAAGGCGGCCGCCGCCAAGAATCGAATCCTGTAGAACGTCGAACATATTTTTGCGGCGTGAACCCTTTTTCCCATCCGGACTCAGAGCATGACCAACCAAGAAAACCCTTTTCTCGCCCTTGCCGCTCCCGGTATCGCGGGCCTCACCCCCTATGTCCCCGGCAAGCCGGTCTCGGAGTTGGAGCGGGAACTGGGCATCAGCGGCGCCATCAAGCTCGCCTCCAATGAAAACCCCTTGGGTCCCGGCCACCGGGCGCGCGAGGCCATTGCCGCGGGCCTGGGCGAGTTGGGCCTTTATCCGGACGGTGCCGGCTTCGAGCTGCGCCGGGCCATCGCCGACCATCATCGGGTCTCGCCCATGGCGGTGACCATCGGCAACGGCTCCAACGACGTGCTGGACATGGTGGCGCGGGTCTTCCTGCAACCGGGGACCGAGTCCGTCTTCTCCGCACACGCCTTCGCCGTCTACCCGATCGCCACCCAGGCGGTGGGCGCCAGGGCCTGTATCGCGCCGGCGCGCGACTACGGCCATGACCTCGCGGCCATGGCCGCCCTGGTGGGTGAGCACACCCGGGTGGTCTGGATCGCCAACCCCAACAACCCCACCGGCACCTGGCTCGCAGCCGACCCCTTGCGCACCTTCATTGAGGGACTGCCCAAGACCTGTGTGGTGGTGATCGACGAGGCCTACACCGAGTACGTCAGTGAGCCCGATTTCCCGGACGCCATCCAGTGGCTCGACGCCCACCCGCACCTGATCGTCACCCGTACCTTCTCAAAGGCCCACGGGCTCGCGGCGCTGCGGGTCGGCTATGCGCTCAGCGACTCGCGTATCGCGGACCTGCTGAACCGGGTGCGTCATCCCTTCAACGTCAACAGCCTGGCCCAGGCGGCGGCGACCGCGGCCATCGGCGATTGTGAGCATGTGCGGGCCTCGGTGGAGCTCAATCGCGCCGGGATGCGCCAACTCACCGCCGGCTTCGAGCGGTTGGGACTCGGCTATATCCCCTCCGTGGGCAACTTCGTCACCCTTGATTTGGGCCGCACGGCCGCTCCGATCAATGAGGCCCTGCTGCGCCGGGGCATCATCGTGCGGCCCATCGCCAACTACGGTCTGCCCAATCACCTGCGGATCAGCATCGGACTCGAAGCGGAAAACGCCCGCTTCCTTGCAGCCCTTGAGGATATCGTCAAGGGCTGAAGACTCATGGGCACTGGCCGCCAGTGAACGGAGATAATTCCGCAATGATTAAACGACTTGTTATCATCGGTGTCGGCCTGATCGGCGGCTCCCTGGCCCGCGCCCTGCGCGAGGCCGGGGCGGTCGGTGAGGTGGTTGGCTGCGGTCGCGGCCTGCCCAACCTGGAGCGGGCGGTGGAGATCGGGGTCATCGACCGCTTCGAGCAGGACTCCGCCGCCGCGGTCGAGGGTGCGGACCTGGTGTTCATCGCTGTCCCCTTGGGATCGATCCGTGCCGTCTTTACGGCGATCAAGGACCGCTTGCGTCCGGATGCCATCGTCACTGACGGCGGCAGCGTCAAGGGCAGCGTGGTTGTGGATGCCTTGGCCGTCTTCGGCCGGATCCCGCCGCGCCTGGTCCCGGGGCACCCCATCGCTGGCACCGAGCACAGCGGGGTTGAGGCCTCCTTCGCCACTCTCTACCGCCATCGCCGGGTTATCCTCACGCCCCTGCCGGAGACCGACCCGCAGGCCCTGGCGCGGGTGGACTGGATGTGGCGCACCTGTGGGGCTGAGGTCAGCCGCATGTCCGTGGCCCATCACGACGAGGTGCTGGCCGCTACCAGCCATCTGCCCCATATGCTCGCCTACGGCCTGGTGGACGCCCTGGCGCGCATGGACGAGACCGACGAGATCTTTCGCTACGCCGCTGGGGGGTTTCGTGACTTCACCCGCATCGCTTCATCGAGCCCCGTCATGTGGCGGGACATCTGCATGGCCAACCGCGAGGCCCTGTCCGCCATGCTGGCGCGCTTCAGCATCGAACTGACGGACCTGGCCCAGGCGATACGCCTGGGCGACGGCAACATCCTGCTGGAGGTCTTTGCGCGCGCCAAGGCGGCGCGGGACCGATATGTGGAGGTTGTCGCGCCCAAGGACAGTTCGGTACCGGACGCCGACGAACGCAAATAAATCGGCGCTTCGCAAAACCGCATGGTTAGAGTGGTCTGAGAAGATTATGTTTGACTTGTTCTTAACTCGTTACTTATACACGTCTCATCTGAGATTATCTCTCAGGACCCTAGCGTAACCGGCCGACGTCGATATACTTTCGTCCCTATGCTTGACTATACCCTCTCCACCGAACAACTCGCCGAGCTGCGTGC
>JADNEJ010000437.1 GCA_016292295.1 Candidatus Thiodictyon intracellulare | reverse complement strand
CCTGTGCCACCACCACGTTGGTCGTCGTCGGCAAGCGCTCGGTTGAGGTCGTGCGACAGATGCTCGGTGAGACCTTCAACGGCTGGTTGATGAGCGACGGCTTCTGAGCCTATCACGACCTGGATCAACGGCTGCGCTGCTTGGCCCATCTCACCCGCAAGGCCCAGGTGCTGGAAGATGGCTTGGAACCGCGGCCAAACGCTGTGGCACCGACCTCTTGACGGTGATTGCGGCGGTCATGGCCGCCGTTTACGACGCCCGCGGCGCCCCGCCCCCTGCCGGGGCGTTGCGTGCACGGCATGCGCCGATGCTCAACGCCCTGCTGGATAAATGTCTGCGTCCGAGGCCGCGCTGCTTGGCCTCAGCTGCCGGGCGGGCAGGGCGCTGGTGGTCGATGAACGGGTGCCGCAGACATTTGCTTAATCCCCGAAGGGCCGCGCTCAAGCCTGCTCTGCCCCGTGGTTGCCCTGATGGATCAGGCGCATAAATTCGGTCTGCCGATGGGTCCCGGTCTTGCGGAAGACCGACCGCAAATGTGCCCGCAGGGTGTATTAGGATCGATTGGTGCTTTGCGCCAAGCGCTTGAGTGATGTGGTCGTGACCAACCCCTCAATGAGCTTGGCCTCGGCCGCTGTCAAGCCGAAGGTCAGGGCCACCTGATCGAAATCTGGTGCCTTGATCCGGGCCTGGATTTCCTCTTGAATCAGCAGGGCGCGGCGGATGTGATTGAAATACCGCTGGAGCCGAGCGATCTCGTCGGCACTGTAGAGTCCGGCTCGCGGTGAGCGCAGCATCTCCAGTTGCAGGTAGCTGCCCTCCACGGTGCGCACGAAGGCCCCGGCGTCATGGCGCAGGCCGTTCGGCCGGAACCAATCATGATGAAATTCCTTCGTGCAGAACCTCTTGCCCGGAACCTCTTGCCCGGAACCTGGATTGCGGGGTGGTCATGGATCAGGAACCAGGCGGCAAGACCGAGGGAACACCCGTATAGTTCACCCGAAACGCCGCGCCTGGTCAAACTTTCTGGATGCAGGACAATGCTATGAACACCGAAAACTCCGGCCTGCCGCCGCACAGCATCACTTGTGACGCGGCCGGCACCATCCCCGGGCTCTTCCGCCAACGGGTCGCGCGCGCGACCGCGGCCGTCGCCTACCGCCAGTTCGAGGGCGGAGTCTGGCGCGACTATACCTGGTCGGCGATGGCCGACCTGGTCGGGCGCTGGCAGCGGGGGCTCGCGGGCGAAGGCCTGCACCCGGGCGACCGGGTGGCCATGAGCCTCCCCAACGGGGTTGACTGGGTCTGCTGCGACCAGGCGGCCCTGGGCCTGGGGCTGGTACCAGTGCCGCTCTACGCCACCGACAGCCCGGACAACATCGCTCACATCCTGGCCGATTCCGGGGCCAGCCTACTGCTCTTGGACTCCGACCGCCGTTGGTCCGCACTTGCCACGGGTCGTGCCGCCTTTCCGGCGCTGCGCCGGGTCCTGTGTCTGAATCGCGAGTTACCGGCCGCGGACAAGACCCTGCGCGACCTCGCGGACTGGCTGCCGCGCGAGTCGGCTGACCCCATGGACCTGGTCCAGGACCCGGACGTGCTGGCGACCCTGGTCTACACCTCCGGCACCACCGGCCGTTCTAAGGGGGTGATGCAGTCGCATCGCGGCATCCTGTGGACAGCGCAGGCGGTCCTGCGGCGCATCCCGGCCTACCCGACCGACTGCTTCCTCTCCTTCCTGCCGCTGGCGCATAGCTTCGAGCGCACCGTCGGCTACTACCTGCCGATGATGGCGGGCGCCCAGGTCTCGTTTGCCCGCTCGGTGGAGCTGTTGCGACAGGACCTGATCCGCATCCGCCCGAGCATCTTGCTCGGTGTCCCCCGCGTCTACGAGCGAGTCTATCTGGTCATCCAGGCGCGGCTTGGCACGTGCGGCCTCAAGCGGTGGCTGTTGGAGACCACCGTTGACTTGGGCTGGCGACGCTTCCTCGCGGCGCAGGGGCGCGGCCCGGCCCTGGGTCCATTCGCACGGCTGGCCGCCGTGGTGCTGCGGCGTCTGATCGCGCGCCAGGTCCTGGGCAGGTTCGGCGGCCGGCTGCGGGTGGCGGTCAGTGGCGGTGCGCCCCTGGCGGGCGCGGTGGCGCGCTTCTTCATTGGGCTCGGCCTGCCGCTGACGGAGGGCTATGGGCTAACCGAGACCTCCCCGGTGCTGACCAACACTAGACCCGCGGACTGCATCCCTGGCTCGGTCGGGCGGCCGCTGCCGGGGCTCGAACTGCGCATCGGGCCCGACGGAGAACTGCTCGCCCGGACCCCGGGCCTGATGTTGGGCTACTGGGACCAGCCTGCGGCGAGCGCCTCCACCATCGACGCCGACGGCTGGCTGCACACCGGGGACCTGGCCGAGCTGCGCGACGGGTATCTCTATATCCGCGGGCGGCTAAAGGAGATACTCGTCACCTCCGCCGGCGAGAAGATTCCCCCCGCCGAATTGGAGTCGGCGCTGACCATGGATCCGCTCTTCGCCCAGGCGCTGATCCTGGGCGAGGGCCGCCCCTACCTAGTGGCGCTCCTGGTGCTGGAGCCCAACGCCTGGGAGCACCTGGCTGCGGGTCTCGCGCTCGACCCCCGCGACCCCGCCGCGCTGCACCACCCCGCGGCCCGCGCCGCGATACTTGCGCGTGTGCAGAACCTGCTCAAGAGCTTCCCGCGCCATGCGCAGGTGCGGGCGGTGCACCTGAGCCTGGCGCCCTGGACGATTGAGAATGGCCTGCTCACACCGACCATGAAGGTCAAGCGTGGGCGCTTGGAGGAGCAGTTTCGGGACGTGATACGGCGGCTGTATGGGGGGCGGGAGTTTCCGGGTGGGATGGCTTGAACTGGGCGGTTTGATGGCCGCGGAGACCGGGGCGGTGCTCCGGGGATGGCAGCGGTCGAAAGCGCCTCCACTGTCTGCCTCGTGATCCTGTTGGTTGATGATCCAGCGCGCTCTGTCCTTTTCGGTGGTGGTCGGTCGGCGATTGGACGCGCTGGACACGTTGCTCGTTTTAGGCCACTGCCGCCCCGACTGTCGATGCTCAATCAGGTCTTCGAGTCGATCAAAGTCGTCATCGCTGATCTCGAGCAGACGCTCTTCGGGGCGCAGTCTGCATGCCAGTTCTTCCGGCGCCAGGCCTCGCAACCGGTCCTCCAGCGGTAGGCCCCGCAGTCGGTCCTCCAGCGACAGTCCCGCCAGCTGTTCATCCATGGGCATCTTCTTCAGAATCTCCCGTGCATAATCGCGGCGAAAGTCGTCGAACGTGTATGACCTCGGGATACCCACCTCGCGATAGCGTTCATAGATCGATGCATTTCAAGTATCGGCACATAGTCGTTCTGGCGCCAGCGGTAGGCGTCGGCCCCGGCGGCGACATTCGCTGCCTCGAAGCTGAAAATCTCCCACAGGGCATTACGTGGGCGGAGCTCCACCTCGCGCAGCACGATCAGGGTGATGGTGCGGCCCACGACCGGCAGCCGGTAGACCGCGGATTTGACCGGCGTCAGTGTAACCTATTGCACCAGGGCGCGAGGGGGCGCGTGCGCGAGGGGGCGCGTGGTGACCGCATAGAGCCCGAACTGGGTGGCTGGCTCTCGGGGTGCGAACGCCTTGCGGTAGTTCACGTAATGGCCGATCAATTCCTCGATCGCCCAGGCGTCCAGGCTCTCCTGGCCCGATTTATAGATCAGAAGGTTGTGCGGTTTGAGGTCCTCCAGGCCGTCGCAAGGGTCGACCAGGGCCTCGCTCGTCCCGCGCACGATGACGACCTCAGGTCTGTGGCACGGGTACAAGGTCATCCGGAATTCACCTTACGATAGTCATGGAGCCTCACCATGTCAGTGCTCGTCCGCACTCTTGCATTGGTCTTCGCGCTGATCCTCGCCGGGCCGGTGGGCGCGGAGGAGGAGGGCGGTGAGCAGGCGCTAATCAATGAGGTGACCGCAGTGCTGCGCGAGCAGAGCGGGGCGGAGCCGGATGCGATGGCGGTGGTCGATGCCCTGAATGGCAAGACGGTTGAGTTTTTCCAGTAAGGCCACTGTGCCGAGTCTAAGCGGGTCGCCCTGATCGCGCTCGTGCGGGGCGCGCGGGTGCTGGGGGCCAAGTATCCGCAGACCCAAGCGAGCCTTCCGCATCTTCGACCTGGGTTCAGTCTCGGCCACGACCCCCGTCCAAGCAGACCTGGCCCGCCTGAACCGCGAGGGTCTCTGTCTCAACCAACTCCTGGCCGCCTCCGACGCCCGCGCCGCCTGCGCCGACACGCTGGACCCGGCCGCGCCCGACTAGCCGGAGCAGGTCCACGCCCGCCTGGCGGCCGTCAATCAGTCCGCCGACGAGGCCGCCCGGACCCTCTACCAGACCCTGTTCGGCGCCCTGGACGAGACTCTGGCCGGCTTCTCTACCTTGTACCTGGTCCCGGACGAAGCGCTGGAGCTGGCGCCCTTTGCGCGGCTCAAGCTCCCCGATGGGCGCTAATGGGTCGAGCGCTAGGCGCTGCGTGAGCTGGGCACCGGGCGCGACCTGTTGCCTCTGGAGTCGAGCGGGGAGGCGGTGGGGATAATTGCGATGGGCGGAGTGGGTTATGAGCGGTTTCCGGCGGCGGAGGCCGGAGGAGGGAGGCGACGGCGGTTGTTGTTACGCCGGGGTGGGACGCTCCGGCTCCTATGAAAGAGCGCCTGGGCGCCGAGCGGGGCAGCTTCAAGCCGCTCCCGCAGACCGGTCCCGAGGCCGCGACGGTCGGGTGCTCGTTCTGGGACTATTTCAGCCGCAAGGCGCGGGTGCTGATCGGCGCCGCGGCGGACGAGGCGAGCCTGAGTGCGCTCACCGAGCCGCCTCTGGTGCTGCACCTGGCGACCCACGGCTTCTTCCTAGCCGTTCGGGCGGACGGGACGGACCAGCTCCTGACGCTCGCGGGGCTTGCGCTCGCCAGGGCCAACCTGGGCCTCACGGGCAAGCTCGGCCCCGGCCATCAGGACGGCATCCTCTATGCCCTGGAGACGCAGGATCTCAACCTGGAGGGGACGCGGCTCGTGACCCTGTCCGCCTGCGACACCGGCCGTGGGGCGCTGGACCGCTCCGCGGGGGTTTATGGACTGGTGCGTGCCTTCCAGATCGCCGGAGCCCAGGCCGTGCTGATGCCACTGTGGCCGCTCGACGATGCGCTGGCCGCCGAGTTCATGGGCGACTTTTACCGTCTCTGGCTCTCTGCCGGACCCAACAGCGACCCGTCCGACGCCTTGCACGCGGCACGGCTGGAGTGGATCGGGGACCAGGGCGATGCGCGCCGACAGGACCCGGCCTATTGGGCGCCCTTAGTGCTAGTGGAGCCGCGCTAGCAGCCTGTCGGACTTTGGGGCCCCGTCGGGGCGGCGGGTCCAGTACACTGT
>JADNEJ010000115.1 GCA_016292295.1 Candidatus Thiodictyon intracellulare | reverse complement strand
CAACATCAACGGTGCGATCGATCTGGAGCATTTGGAGCCCGTGACGCGCTTCGATTAGACCATTGATGCGACTTCAACGATCGCCCTGTTCCAGCAACTTGAGCAAGACGACACCGTCGCGACCTGGATCTACATCATTTGCGACAACGCTCGCTACTACCGTTGCAAAGCGCTTAAAGATTATATCAAGGCTTCCCGCATCAAGCTTGTCTTTCTTTCGCCTTATGCGCCAAATTTGAATCTTATTGAGCAGCTATGGAAATTCTTTAAGAAAAAAATTCTGTATAAAAAGTATTACGAATCATTTGCAGGGAATCAGTAGAATTATAAAAAAATGTTATTTTACAAAATTGATCATAATTCCGCCCACCTTGTTCAGTCCCTGCGTCGCTTCTCCATTGCAGATACTAAAAAAATGGCATTATGATTTCCATCGTGTGGTACTAGTGCGGGGGGCATCGCCGCACTGGGGTGCGGCGCTCCCGGTGGTACCAGGTTTACGCGGCGGCGATGACGCCGTGGCGCGGGGTGGGCGCGAGCCCCAGGCGCTTCAGTTCGGCGTGTACCCGAGTGGCGATGCCCACGGCGTCGAGTCCACATATGGCGAGCTGGGCCGGGTGTTCGGCGTGCTCTACATTGCGGTCCGGCAGCCCCAGGTGGATGCAGCGCACCAGGACACCGCGCTCGGACAGCAGTTCGGAGACGGCGCTGCCGGCCCCGCCGGCGATGGCGTTCTCCTCCAGGGTCACCAGCAGGTCATGGCCCTGGGCCAGTTCCATGATCAGCGCCTCGTCCAGGGGCTTGACGAAGCGCATGTCCGCCACCGTGGCATCGAGCCCCTCCGCGGCGGCCAGCGCCGGGCTGACCAGGCTGCCGAAGGCGAGTATGGCGCAGTGCCGACCCTCGCGCAGGAGGCGGCCGCGCCCGATGGGCAGCGCCGGGGTGGTGGGGTCGATGGCCACGCCGCGTCCGTTGCCGCGGGGATAGCGGACCAGGGCGGGACCGGGATACTCAAAGGCGGTGCGCAGCATCGCCCGGCACTCGTTTTCGTCGGACGGGGCCAGGATCAGCAGGTTGGGGATGGGGCGCGCGAAGCTTAGATCAAAGCTGCCGGCGTGCGTGGCCCCGTCGGCCCCGACCAGGCCGCCCCGGTCCACCGCAAAGGTCACGTCCAGGTTCTGCAGGCAGACGTCGTGGATGAGCTGGTCATAGGCGCGCTGCAGGAAACTCGAATAGATGGCCACGACCGGTTTGAGGCCATCGCAGGCCATCCCTGCGGCCAGGGTAACGGCGTGCTGCTCGGCGATGCCGACGTCGAAGAAGCGCTCCGGATAGCGCTTGGCGAAGGCGGTGAGCCCTGAGCCCTCGCACATGGCCGGGGTGATGCCCACCAGGCGGGGGTCGGCCTCCGCGGTGTCGCACAGCCAGGTGCCGAAGATCTGAGTGTAGCTGGGGGTCCCGGGCTGGCGCTTGTGCAGGCGCCCGGTGTGGCGGTCGAAGGGAGTCACGCCGTGATAAGTGACCGGTTCACCCTCGGCCGGTTCATAGCCGCGGCCCTTTTGAGTCACCACATGGAGCAGGCGCGGACCCGGGATGCCGCGCATGTTGCGCAGGGTGCGGATCAGGCCGGGGATGTCGTGGCCATCGATGGGGCCTATGTAGTTGAAGCCCAACTCTTCGAACAGGGTGCCGCCCATCACCATGCCCTTCATGTGCTCCTCCCAGCGGCCCACGAACTCGCGCAGTTGGGGCATGGCCTTGAGTGCACTCTTGCCGCCCTCGCGCACCGTGGTGTAGAGCTTGCCGGACAGCAGACGTGAAAGGTGGTTACTGATGGCCCCCACCGGCGGTGAGATGGACATCTTATTGTCGTTCAGGATCACCATCAGGTCCACGTCCAGGGCGCCGGCGTGGTTCAGGGCCTCGAAGGCCATGCCGCCGCTCAAAGCGCCGTCGCCGATCACCGCCACCACCTGGCGGCGCTCCCCGTGATGCCGGGCGGCGAATGCCATGCCGACGGCAGCACTGATGGAGGTGCTGGAGTGACCGACGCCGAAGCTGTCGTAGGGGCTTTCGCTGCGTTTGGGGAAACCGGAGAGTCCGCCCTCCTGGCGCAGCGAGCACATCTGCGCGCGGCGTCCGGTGAGGATTTTGTGCGGGTAGGCCTGGTGGCCCACGTCCCAGACCAGGCGGTCGCGTGGAGTGTCGAAGCAATAATGCAGCGCGATGGTCAGCTCCACGACGCCGAGCCCGGCCGCCAGGTGGCCGCCAGTCTGTGACACACAGTCGATCAGGAAGCTGCGCAGCTCGCCCGCGAGCTGCTGTAACTGGGGCTCGGTGAGAGCGCGCAGGTCCGAGGGGCTATCAATGGAATGGAGCAGCGGGTGCCGGTGAGGCATAGTGGTCGGTGGTCTCGCTAGCGGCGCCGGAGGCGCTTGCGGTCCCGCACGGGGCAACCGGGGCGGGGGATGGAGCCGTTGCAACGGCGGCCGCGCCTGGCGGATGCGCAGGTGCAGCGGCGGTCGCTCGTGGCCGATGGTAACGCGCTAGTGTAGTCCAATAGCCCCGACGGGGCACAGTTGAACATAACAGGAAGAGTCGCAGGGTCTCAGCCTTCCCGACCTGGGCTTTTCGCGCGGCGCGCATCAGCGCGGACGCAGTCGTAGGTTGCGCCGCGCGCACCTTGAGAGGCTGCGCTCGGACACTGCGGTCGGCGTCCCGGGCGGCGCCATGGTGCGCACCTCGCACCCTACGGCAGCGGCGCGGCTTCCGCGGTCGGAAGGTATGTTGGGGGGCCCCTCATGGATCAGGAAGTCGCGGAAGGCGCGGACGGCGGGTGACAGCCGCTTGCCGCGCCGGTAGATTAGGTGCCATTTGCGTGCCAGCGGGAAACCCTCTACGTCCAGGGCCTGGAGACACTCGGTCTCCAGCTGCAGTTCAATAACCAGGGGGGTGGGTGGGCGGGGCAATGACCACCAACGGGTTCTCCATGAAGGACTCGGATGCGACGTCGATGTCGGTGAGCGGCTAGCCCATGACGTCGATGTCGATGCTGTTGCTGTCGAGCAGGCGCATCCGGGTCTCGCGGTTGGTCACGTCCAGCCGCGGGGTGATGTCCGGGTAACGCTGTTGGAAGACCGCCATCAGGCGCGAGACGCAATAGTTGACGGTGCTGGCCACGGCCACGTGCAGCCGGCCCCGGTTCACGCCCTTCAGGGACTGCATGACTTCGTCCGTCTCCTGGAGAGAGCGGTTGATGCTGCGGCTGTAGCTGTAGACCTCGCGGCCCGCCTCGGTCAGTCCGATCCCCTTGCCCAGGCGCTCGAAGAGCGGCAGCCCCGCCGCATCCTCCAACTGGCGGACCTGCATGGAGACGGCTGGCTGGCTCAGGTGCAATTCCTCGACCGCGCCGGTGTAGCTCAGGTGCCGGGCGACCGCCTCGAAGACCCGGAGCTGACGCAGGGTCAAGTGCATGGATGCTCTAATGATGAGAGAGGGCGCCCCACCGACGCGCCGGAGGAATTTCGCACACGCGGACGGGCGGGCGCCGAGGCATAAGCCTAAGCTTATCTGATCCATAAAATACTTTAGAATTTTAGGTTTCTTGGTTCTGAAACCCGCGCAGGGCAAAACACTTACTTGGCCGGTGGTTTTCGTAGAGGTTTGCGTGGATCTCCGCAAACTCCTCGAAAATCCCCCCACCGTTACCCCCCGCCCCTCCGGTGCCCCTCTGGATAAAGCCGGAAACTTCAGTTAGAATGCGATTTATGATAAAAATATAGGTAATTTCTCGGCTGAGTGAACCTGCGCGGCCGTCTTCCGAACCAACCTGGGGCTGGACGGTGTGCCCGCCGCACCACTGAGACGAACCCGGTCATCTTAACCCTTCAGGTAAAATCATATGTCGCTTGACCAGTCCACGCGTTACTCCGACCTCAGCCTGACCGAAGCCGACCTGATCGCGGGCGGCAAGCACATCCTGGTCGCCTACCGGATGAAGACCAAGCCCGGTCACGGCTACCTGGAGGCCGCCGCCCACTTCGCCGCCGAGTCCTCCACTGGCACCAACGTCGAGGTCTCCACCACGGACGACTTCACCAAGGGGGTCGACGCGCTGGTCTATTACATCGACGAGGCGAAGGAGGACATGCGCATCGCCTATCCGCTCGAGTTGTTCGACCGGAATATGACCGACGGGCGCATGATGATCGTCTCCTTCCTGACGCTCGTCATAGGCAACAACCAGGGTATGGGCGACATCGAGTACGGCCAGATCCAGGATTTCTACGTCCCGGAGAGGGCCATCCAGTTGTTCGACGGTCCCGCCAAGGACATCTCCGACCTGTGGCGCATCCTGGGCCGCCCGATCAAGGACGGTGGCTACATCGCCGGCACCATCATCAAGCCCAAGCTCGGCCTGCGCCCCGAGCCCTTCGCCGCCGCCGCCTACCAATTCTGGTTGGGCGGGGACTTCATCAAGAACGACGAGCCCCAGGGCAACCAGGTCTTCTGCCCGACCAAGAAAGTTTACCCCCTGGTCTATGACGCGCTTAAGCGCGCCCAGGACGAGACCGGTCAGGCCAAGCTCTTCTCCGCCAACATCACCGCCGACGACCACTATGAGATGTGCGCCCGGGCGGACTTCATACTTGAAACCTTCGGGCCCGATGCGGATAAGGTCGCCTTCCTGGTGGACGGCTTCGTCGGCGGCCCCGGCATGATCACCACCGCGCGGCGCCAGTACCCCGGTCAATACCTGCACTACCATCGTGCCGGCCACGGCATGATCACCTCGCCGTCCTCTCGGCGTGGCTACACCGCCTTCGTGCTGGCCAAGATTTCCCGGCTGCAGGGCGCCTCCGGCATTCATGTCGGCACCATGGGCTACGGCAAGATGGAGGGTGGGGCAGACGACAAGATCATCGCCTACATGATCGAGCGCGACGAGTGCTATGGCCCGGTCTACTATCAGAAGTGGTACGGCATGAAGCCCACCACCCCGATCATCTCCGGCGGCATGAACGCCCTGCGCTTGCCCGGCTTCTTCGAGAACCTGGGCCACGGCAACGTCATCAACACCGCCGGCGGCGGCGCCTATGGCCACGTCGACTCCCCGGCCGCCGGTGCCATCTCGCTACGCCAATCCTACGAGTGCTGGAAGGCCGGCGCCGACCCGATCGAATTCGCAAAGGATAACAAGGAATTCGCCCGCGCCTTCGTGTCCTTTCCGGGCGATGCCGACAAGCTCTTCCCCGGCTGGCGCGAAAAACTCGGCGCCGCGGTGCAGCACAAGTAATCCCGTTCGATTCCCAGAACCTCGCAGCCTGTCGGACTTAGCGACCAGCGCCACCGCCTGAGGTCCTTGAACGGGCTTTCGTGGCAAAAAAGAGACTATTTTCGGCTAGAAACGCAGTTTTCTGCGGTGTTCCCCTGACTGCAGACGTAATAC
>JADNEJ010000472.1 GCA_016292295.1 Candidatus Thiodictyon intracellulare | reverse complement strand
CAGTGTACCGGACCCGCTGCCCCGACGGGGCCCCGAAGTCCGACAGGCTGCTAGGCGGTATTGGGGAAGCGGCGGCTGGTCTGGCACTCTGCCCGGTTGAAGACCCGCAGCTCGAATTCGTGCGCTAGGGCCAGCATGTCCGCGTGGTTAGAGTTGATGAACTCACTCCACAACTCGGTCACCAGGCCGTCGTCGAGCGCGCCGGTGCGGGTCAGGATGCGCCCGCCCACACGGCAGCTCGCCTCGTACAGGACCACGTCCATCCCGGCCTTCTGGAGGCGGTAGGCGGCGTGTAGCCCGCAGATCCCGCCACCCATCGCGGCGACCCGGTGGGCCGGCCCCGGCGCAGCCTGGGGCGCCTCATGAGCGAGGTCCGCGGCGGCCATGGACAGGACCGGGGCCAGGGTGGGGGCGACCGCGGACCCCGCGAGGACCGCGGCGCTGCCCAAGAACCGGCGGCGGCTCCACTGCACCCCCCGTGGCGATCGGCTTGCGGTCGATCGACCCCCGGGGCGGCCTGCCCGGTTGCCTCTCAATGAACCCGGCGCGCCACGGACAGGGCGCGCAGTAAGGTGTGGTAGAGGGAGGTATGGGCCATAGTCAAGCCTCCTGCGGCGCGTTCGTCCCCGGCCGTCGCCGATCGGTGCGGCCGGCCTATTGCCCCGCGATGGTCATCTCATCGATCAGCCAGGAGCCGTTGCGGGTGCTGCCCGAGAAGTCGCAGTCATTGCCAACCGCCACCAGGTTCGCGTACATCGACTTGAGATTGCCGGCGATGGTGATCTCCTCCACCGGGTATGCGATCTCACCATTTTCCACCCAGAACCCGGCCGCGCCGCGGGAATAGTCGCCAGTGACCGCATTGACCCCGTGCCCCATCAACTCGGTGACGAAGAGCCCGGTGCCCATGAGTGCGAGCATGCCCGCACGGTCGCGTTCGCCCATGGCGACTACCAGGTTGCGCACGCCCCCGGCGTTGCCGGTGGTGGGGAGCTTCATCCGACAGCCGGAATAGGTGTCCAGGACATAGGTGCGCAGCACCCCCTCGCTCACTAGGTCCTTGGCCCAGGTCGCTACGCCGTCGCCGTCGAAGGGGGCGCTGGAGAGGCCCCGGGGCAGGTGGGGCTCCTCGTGGATGCGCACGAACTCCGGGAAGATCCGCTCACCCAGATGGTCGAGCAGGAAGCTCGCGCGCCGGTAGAGGCTGCTCCCGGAGATGGCCGAGACCAGGCTGCGCACCAGCCCGGTGGCCACCTCGGCACGAAACAGCACCGGGGCTTTGCAGGTATCGAGTTGACGGCCGCCCAGGCGGGCGACCGTGCGCTGCGCGGCGCGCTCGCCGACCAGGCGGGCGGGCTCCAGGTCGGCCGCCGCGCGGGCGCTGGTCCACCAGTAGTCGCGCTGCATGGTGTCGCCCTCCTCACCGATGACGGCGCAGGAGAGGCCATGACGGGTGCTCGGATAGCCGCCGACGAAGCCGTGGCTGTTACCGTAGACCTGGAGGCCGGAGTGGGCACTGAGCGAGGCCCCCTCGGAGTTGACGATACGCGGGTCGAAGCCGCGGGCGGCGTCCTCGCACTCGGCGGCGATCCGGACCGCCTCCTCGACCCCGATCGGCCAGGGGTGATAGAGGTCGAGATCCAGCACCCCATGGGCCATCAGCGCGGCGTCCGCCAGGTTGGCACAGGGGTCCTCCTGAGTATGCGCCGCGATGGCGCAGGCGGCCTTGACCGCCGCGCGCAACGAGTCGTGGCTTAGATCCGTGGTGCTAGAGGAGCCCCGGCGGTGGCCGAAATAGACGGTGATGCTGAGCCCGTTGTCACGGGTGTGTTCGACGGTCTCTACCTCGCCTAAGCGTACCCCGACCTCCAGTCCGGCACTGCTGCCGACCGAGGCCTCGGCGGCGCTCGCCCCGAGTCGCTTGGCCTCCGCCAGGAGGTGCTCGATGGTCTGTTCCAACCGCGCCAGGCGTTCGGCTGTGTCCTCGGTCGAGGTGATGCTCATAGGGGGTCCTGCAAACTCGAACTGAAACGATAATCGGAAAAAGAGGATTTAGCCGCAAATAACCGTAAATCATTCGGATGGCTAGTCGGATTCAATGCGCCACCTGGATTGCGTCAGCACAAACCAATAAAGTCGTTGACATTTGCGTTCATTGGCTTTTATTTGCGGCTCAATTGGCCCTTCCGGATCACTCCGAGCCGGTACCGCCGACGGTGAGGCTGTCGATGCGCAGTGTCGGCTGGCCCACGCCCACCGGTACGCTCTGGCCCTCCTTGCCGCAGGTGCCCACACCGGTGTCGAGCGACAGGTCGTTGCCGATCATGCTGACACGGGTCAGCACGTCCGGTCCGTTGCCGATCAGGGTCGCGCCCTTGACCGGTCTGCCGATCTTGCCACCTTCGATCAGATAGGCCTCGCTGGTGGAGAAGACGAACTTGCCGGAGGTGATATCCACCTGGCCGCCGCCGAAGTTTACCGCATAGAGTCCGCGCTCCACAGAGGCGATGATCTCGCGCGGGTCGTGGGTGCCGGCCAGCATATAGGTGTTGGTCATGCGCGGCATGGGCAGATGGGCGTAGGACTCGCGCCGGCCGTTGCCGGTGGACCGGACCCCCATTAGCCGGGCATTGAGCTTGTCTTGCATGTAGCCACGCAGGATGCCGTTCTCGATCAGCACCGTGGACTGGGTCGTCGTGCCCTCGTCGTCCATGTTGAGCGAGCCGCGCCGACCGGGCAGAGTGCCGTCGTCCACGACCGTGACCCCGGGGGCGGCCACCCGTTCACCCACGCGACCGGCAAAGGCGGAGGTCCCCTTACGGTTGAAATCCCCCTCCAGGCCGTGACCGATCGCCTCGTGTAGCAGCACCCCTGGCCAGCCGGGGCCCAGGACCACGGTCATGCTCCCCGCCGGGGCGGGCTCCGCCTCCAGATTGGTGAGCGCCAGGCGTACCGCCTCGCGGGCAAATTCCAAGGCGCGGTCCTCCAGCAGGAACCAGCCTAGATCCGTGCGCGCCCCGCCGCCGCTGCCGCCCTGTTCGCGGTGGCCCTGGTCCTCGGCGATCACGCTGATATTGAGCCGGACCAGGGGCCGCACATCCGCCGCCAGGGTTCCGTCGTCGCTCAGCACCAGCACCGTGTCCTGGACGGCGACGATGCTCGCGGTCACCTCCTTGATCCGCGTGTCCTGGCGCTTGGCCTCCGCGTCCACGCGCCGCAAGAGTTCTACCTTATCCTCGTCCGGCAGGCTCTCCAAGGGATCGATGGGCTCATAGAGTCGGCGTTGGGCCTGGACATGACCGATCCGCACCCGGGCTTGGCTGCCGGCCCGGGCGATGGCGCGCGCCGCCTCGGCCGCCTGGGCCAGGGCCGGGTACTCCAGTTCATCGGAGTAGGCGAAGCCGGTCTTCTCGCCGCTGACGGCGCGAATCCCCACCCCCTGCTCGATGCTGAAATTGCCGTCCTTGATGACGCCGTCCTCCAGCACCCAGGATTGCAGTCGGCTCTTCTGGAAATAGATATCCGCGGCGTCCAGGTGCGAGCCCGCGAGCAGGCCGAGCAGCCGGTCCAGGTGGTGATCGTCGAGCCTGGCCGGTACCAGGATGCTGTTGCGGGCGATGGTGATGGGATCGTTCATAGCGGGGGGTCGACTCACTGTTTGGCGAGGCCGTGCGTCAAACCGAGCGGCCGCGCGGGGCGCGGGCAGGCGTCGAAAGTCGCAGTCGCAATCGACGATGGGTCATTTGAGAGATTTAACGGAATTTTACAGGAAAAAGGCTCCGTCGCTCCTGCCCCATTCTTGCGGTCTCAAGGCCCACATTTTGAAACGCCGATGCTCCAGCGCCGGGAAGTTGCGGTGGACCGAGGCCTGAAATTCGCGGTCCAGGTCGCTCGCGGCGAACCCGCTGCCCCGCGGACGCTGGGCCAGGACCTGGCCCAGGGGTCCACCATCATACTGTGCCCAAAGGTCTCGCGGGCGTTTTGATGCGTCCCTCACTGTGCTGCGGCTACTACAAAGGCCATTTTTTCAATGGCTAACATGCGCACCATGGTCTCCTAGTGGGCCTTGCTGGTGGTGGCGGTGAAGGCCGCCGGGAGAGCGAGGACCTCAAGAGCGTCGTCCTGCATCCGCCAAAACAGCTCCGGGAAGCGCAGGTCGTAGCAGACGGCGATGCCGAGTCGACCCCAGGGGCTGTCGATGACGACCACCGCCTCGTCCGGTTCGATGCCGGCGGACTCCTGATAGTGCTCGTGCGCCCCGGGCACGCAGACATCGAAGAGGATCTTGTCGTAACGGGCGACCCGGCGCCCCCGGTCATCGAAGACCAGACAAGCGGTGCGCACCCGCTCGGGGTCGCGCGCCGCCAGCGGGATGGTCCCGCCCACCAGCCACACCCGCGCCTGCGCTGCCACTCGGGCCAGGAAGGACTGGAGTGGTCCCGCGCCTCCCGCAGTGCGATCTGCTCGTCCGCACCCTTGCTCATGAGGGCGAAGTTCTCCGGCAGGACCACCGGCCCCGCCCCGTCCGCCGCCGCCCGGATTAGGCGCTCGGCCTCGGCCAGGTTGGCGGCAAGGCCGGTGCCGCTGGTCATCTGGATCGCCGCAACCTTAGGGCCTGTTCATCGTTGTGCTTTCCCTCGCTGATCCCGGAGCGCTCGAGCTAACGCTGCCTAAGGGAAACCATAGCATTCCCGTGCCGGGCGCGACAGCGAGGGCCGCGGAGATTAAGCCCAGTGGCCGCCCGAACGCGCCTGATTTTGGCCGCGTTCACGTTACCTGTCGGCTAGGGTCACTCGGCCCTTTCTGGCGACCTTTGAGGTATTCAATGCGAGGTCGGCCAAGCGAATCAGGTCCCGCAGGTCGCCGGCGTGATCGGGGGACAGGGCAATGCCGAAACCGGCAGTGATCGAACAGCCGTTCCAGGCCATGGCCGCAACTACGCCACGGATGCTCTCGGCGATCTTCACCGCGGTGGCAGAGTCGGAAAGTTCAAACAACAAAAGTGCGAAGGTGTCGTCGCCGTAGCGGCCAACCACATCCACCAGACTGACTTTCTCGATCAGGCGAGCCGCGACATCCTTCAGCACCTGGTCACCAACCAGGCGACCGCGGGTCTCGTTTAGCGCTTTGAATCCGTCGAGGTCCAGAAAAATGAGGGCAAAACTCCGGCCAAGACGCCGGGCCTACACGAACGCCTGTTCCAGTCGATCCTCGAAGCCGGCGCGGTTGGCGACGCCGGTCAGCGTATCGACGCGGGCTATCTGCGCTTTACGCAACGCCTCTTGCAGATGAGCCTGCCGGTCTTTCAGGGCTGACCTCGCCTCCCCGGCGTCGGTACTGGCGCGACGGTTGCCCACCGCGTCCTGCGCCTGTCCCGGTACCACCACGCGGCCTTGATCACGAATCCGCCCAAGGCCGGCCGGCCCATGTGGGTTTGCGCGCGCAAGACCATGTTCT
>JADNEJ010000567.1 GCA_016292295.1 Candidatus Thiodictyon intracellulare | reverse complement strand
GGCGCCAGCAAGGTCAGGAACGGCAACGCCCAGGGCCGCCGGCTCCAGGGCAAGGAGACGATCAACGCCATGCAGACTCATTGCAGGCCCAGATAGGTCACCACGCGACTTTTGCTCGAGCGTACCGCATCGCGGTACATCCCCTTGACGGCAACGCACGCGCCCTTGCGCTGCTCCAGGGTCTCGTCCACCACTACCAGGATCGGCCAGTCGGGCGGCAGTAGCGCCATCAGCAGTCCCAGCAGGATCTGCGACCCCTGCACCCCCGACCAGCGCCCCCAACTCAGGACCTGGTGGTAACGCTCAAACCATGGTTCGCGCCTCAGCCCCATGACCTGCAGGGCCGCAGCCACTGTGCGCGGGCCTTGGGCCAGCAGCGTGCCGGTCACCAAGACCTGCATATGGCACCAGGTCGACGCGGTGAACAGCGGCGCAAAGGGCAGCAGAGTCGATACAATCGAGGTTGGTAGGAGGGGGCATCCCTGGGTACGTCCGGTGTCTTGGTCAACCTCGGAAGGCCTTGATCAAAAATCCGCCCAAGGCCGGCCAGCCCATGTGGGTTTACGCACGTAATACCATGTTTTGAAAGGTGGTGGCGACGCTGCGACTGGACAAGGTGGGCGGAATTATGATCAAAGCCACCTCGGAACATACACTGTCGATGCCCCGCCTGCCTTTCCCTGCGTGTCCCCGCGTGCCACAGCCACTAGCGGGTGCCGTCTGGCCGTGACGAGCGGCCGCCGCAATCCCCTGCTCAGCGCACGCGTCGGCACCGCCGTGGCGTCACGCGCGGGGCCGTCGCCCGACTGCAAAAATGGCCAAAGTCGAGTGCCAATGGGCAACTATTTACCCAGGGATCGAAGAGCCCGCTCACTTGGAGACATTCGGTGAAGAATGGCAACTGCCCGAGTGGGGTGACGGCGGCCTGCGCGCCCCACTCAACGTGGACCCTGCCACCGAACGTGTCCACGGTGACCGGGCCGGTGCCGGAAAACGGCGCCAGCGCCGTTGTTTCTGTTTCACCC
Source organism: Candidatus Thiodictyon intracellulare (assembly GCA_016292295.1). Classification (GTDB taxonomy): domain Bacteria; phylum Pseudomonadota; class Gammaproteobacteria; order Chromatiales; family Chromatiaceae; genus Thiodictyon; species Thiodictyon intracellulare. The sequence goes on along the minus strand of JADNEJ010000567.1, from coordinate 4,512 downwards.
GCTGGGTGAAGGATAAGATCGTTCATACGCACATCTTTTAATATATATTTCATAATATTAAATAATATAGGGCAAGGTCTAACTGCTCTTTCTATGATCAATGGCGATCGGCAGGTAGGCGGTGCCGGCATCGGCGGGGCCGCCGGGGTTCCAGAACAGGGTGCCGATCCGGCTGCCCGGGTCCTGCGCCTGGTGCTTGATCAGGGCGAGGCTGAAGCTCTCGCCGGTCGCCTGCGCATAGTTCATCGGCACCTGAGCGCTCGCGCATTCAAGGCTCTACGGTATGGGCGCGGGGCAGAGTTGCCAGGCGAGCACCGGTACGGGTACGGCGGGCGCGGCGGCGGCGCTGGGCGGGAAGGCCAACAGACCGGCGACGGCCAGCGCGGCCGTCGCAATGAGTTGCCGGCTCGGCCGGCCGGTGCATCGGATACGCTGGTGCGCCGTGGACCTTGGGCGGCTGGTCATGGATACATCAAGCAGATCAGTGATCTGCCGGTGAATGCTGCGCTGCTCGCGGCTGACGCCTGGTGCGTCGCCGACAGGGAACCAGTGCGTGCACCCTGGTTCCCCTGGCCCTCGGTGTCATCGGCATGGGCCGGGATCAGTGAACCGGCCAGGATTAGGCCTGCCAGCAGGCCGGCGGTCAGTAGGGCAGAGGTGTTGATGGCCAACTTAGGTGCCTCGTTTGCTGTGGGTGGGTTGCCGGCCGGGAAGCGGAGCCGTCGCACTGGAAATTTCTACCAAAACATTTAGGCATCGTGGCGGGCAACAAGGCGCGGGCCGGTCGTGCCGCTGTGTTGTCCAAACCTGACAGCCTGGGTTTGCACAGATCGGGGCCGACCCCCATCTAAGCGGGGCACGGGCCAGGGTCTCGCGAACCGGCGTGCCGGGCATTGATCCCCATTCCGGCCGGTAGGATGGGCGCGCGGGAGCGAAGTCCACCGTGTTTCGCACCGCTTTCGATGGACTGCGCTGCGCTTGTCCACCCTACGGCGCCGCTTCATCGCGACCCTGCTCCACTCCAACACTGTCCCCGAGTTCTACCCGATGAAGATTGCCCTGATCGTGCTTGGTGTCCTGCTCTTGCTCGCCGTGGCGGCGATAGCGGTGTTCGTCTTCGTCGTGCAGAATGTGGAGCAGCCGGCTTATGAGTTGATTACGCACGACGGGGCCTTCGAGGTCCGCGACTACCCGCGCCTGGTGGTGGCGGAGGTGCGCCCCGGCGGTCCCCGCCGGGAGGCATTGAGCGCCGGGTTCGCTCCGCTCGCTGGCTATATTTTCGCCAAGGAGCGCTCGGGCGAGCGGATCAGCATGACGGCCCCGGTGATCTAGCAGTCGGCGCAAACCATCGCGATGACGGTCCCGGTGACCCAGTCGCGCGACCCGGCCGGCGACTGGGCGGTGCGCTTCATCATGCCGGCCCGCTATGACCTGGACAAACTGCCGGCCCCCGCGGGGAAGGACGTGCGTCTGAGCGAGGTTGCGCCCCGGCGGGTCGCGGCCATCCGCTTCAGCGGGTCGGCCACGGACGACCTGATGGCGGGCAAGGAGGCAGAGTTGCGCGCTTGGCTGGCCGCCCACGGGCTCACCCCCGCCGCCGCGCCGGTCTACGCCTATTACAACGACCCCTTCACGCCGGGCTTCCTGCGGCGTAACGAGGTCCTCATCGACCTGACCCAGGGCGTCGGCACCAAGACGACGCCAGCGCCGGTAACGAGGGTGACGCCATGACGACCGGCATTGAGAAGGCCGCGACGGCTGGTCGGCCAGGGCGCGCCGTCTGCATCGCCGTGCTGCTGGTCGCCCTCCTGGCCCTGGCCGCCATCGGTACCGGACTCTGGCGCCTGAACTCGGTCACGGCGGGGCTCGATATCGAGGCGCTGCGGGTCGGGCAGATCCCGATCACCGTCTATCGCCCGGCGGCGGCAGGAACCGCGTCCGCCCCAGCACTAGTCGTCGTTATTGCGCACGGCTTCGCTGGTTCCCAGCAGTTGACGCAGCCCTATGCGGTAACCCTGGCCCGCAACGGCTATCTCGCGGTGACCTTCGACTTCCCGGGTCATGGCCGCAACCCCGAGCCCTTCGTCGCCCGTCTGGAGGACGAAGACCGCCGGGTCGGGGTCCTGCTGAGGGCGTTCGAGCAGGTGGCCGGGTTCGCGGCGGGGCCGCCGGGGGCTAACGGACGCCTCGCGCTGCTCGGGCACTCCATGGCCGGCGATGTGCTGTTGTGCTACGCCACCACCCACCGCGACTAGGTGGTCGCCTCGGTCCTGCTCTCGCCCTAGATGTCGACGCATGCCCCACAGGTTAATCCGTGCGATGTCCTGTTCGTCTTCAGCGCGCTGGAGCCTGAGATGCTCCACCAGGCTGGCCGCGAGGCTGTCGCGGCGGGGAGCGCGTCCCAGGTCGCGAGTGCCGCCGCGGTGCAGTCTGGTCTGATCTATGGCGACCTGGCCGACGGCAGCGCCCGAGAGTTGGTGTTTGCTCCCGGGGTAGAGCACATCGGGATGCTCTACGAGCGGAGCGGCATCGGCGCCGCGCTGAACTGGCTGAACCAGGCCTTGGAGCATCGGGGTGACGGCTTCATCGATGCCCACGGCGGCTCGCTCGGGCTGCTGTTCCTGGGCATCGTCGCGCTGGCCTGGCCTCTCTCAAGGCTCCTGCAGCGGGCGGCGACCCAGCCGCTGGGGGTGGGGCTGCCCTAGCGGCGGCTGCTGCCCGCGGCCATCGCGCCGGTGGTGCTCATGCCACTGATCCTGCGGGTCGTGCCGAGCGACTACCTGCCGATCCTGCTCGGGGACTATCTAGCCCTGCACTTCGGGGTCTATGGGTTGCTCACCATGCTGGGCATCTGGTTCACGCCGAGGCGTCAGGGCGCGGACGGCGCGCCCGCGGGGTTTCCATTGGAGCCCGGCCGAGTTCTGTGGTCGGCACCCTGGCCGCGCCCGCCTACCTGACCTTGGGCATCGCGCTGCCGCTCGACCAGTATGTCACCGCCTTCATGCCCGGGGCCGGGCGCCTCTGGATCGTGCTCGGCATCCTGCCGGGGACCTTGGCCTATTTCGCCGCGAACGGCTGGCTCACCCACGGCGAGGGGTCGCCGCGGGTCGCGCCGGTGCTCACCAAGGCGCTGTTCCTGCTCTCACAGCTGGGGGCCGTGGCCCTGAATTTGAGCTAACTCTTCTTTCTGATCATCATCATCCCGGCGATCCTGGCCTTCTTCCTGCTCTACGGCTGGGTCTATCGCCGCACTCGTCACCCGCTGGTGGGGGCGATCGGGCTCGCCTTCGCGTGGTCCATCGCCGTGACCTTCCTGGTAGTGGGCTGAATCGCCCGCCTGATCGGGTCCCGCCGGCGAGACCGCGGCCGCCGCGGGCGGGCCCCGGCGGGCAAAGAACCCGCTCGGAATGAGCAGCAAGGCCAGCACTAGGATGCCGTTGAAGGTCCCATTGACCTGATTCTCCAGGCGCATCAGTTCAAGGCTTGGGGGCAGGGCATAGCCGAGCCCGGCGCTGAGCAGGGCGATCAGCAGCAGCACCGACCAGCCGGGCAGGCCCATGTCGCGGATGCGCTTGGCCACTAGGTTGAACTGCGCACAGACGAAGAGTAGGCAGAAGAGCCTAAAGGAGACCAGCAGGGCTGGGGCGACTTGACCCAGCAGATAGCTCTGCGCGGTCGCCAGGTCATCGAAGATCAGGGGTTCCGCCAACCCCATCCCGAAGGCGATGCCTAACCCGTAGAGCATGAACAAGATCCAGAGCAGCAGCCAGAACCCGAGGAACGGCAGGCGCGCCAGGCGCCCGGTGGTCAGGCCGCCAAGAAAGGCTCGAAACATCGGCAATATTCCTGGTATGGTGCATGAGGCGGTCGGCGGGTCGCCCCCGCGGCCGGGCGAGAGATTAGCACCCCCGGTGGCGTCGCGTCGGTTTGAGCGCCTGACCTAACCGCGTTTCCCTCACAAGAGCTTGGCGGAAATCAGCAGCGACGAGGCCACCAGCACCGGTCGCACCAGGGTGCTGCCGTGGCGCAGGACCAGGTGGGAGCCAAGCCAGCCGCCGAGCAACTGACCGGCCGCCATCACCAGTGCCCTCAGCTCGGAAAGCGAATCACCCAACCCCTACAATACCGGACCGGGCGTTCGAGATTGGGCAAGTGTTCGATGCGGCCTCCCCGTAGCCCGGATGGAGCGCAACGGAATTCGGTGACAGCCTCGCGGACACACAAGATATACACGTCTCATCTGAGATTTTCGCTCATGACTCTAGCGTAACCGGCTGACGTCGATATACTATCGTCCCTATCATCGACTAGACCATCTCCACCGAACAACTCGCCGAGTTACGTGCCGCCCACCGGCGTACGCGCGACCAGCGCGAGGCCGACCGCATCGAGGCGGTCGTGTCGCTGGCGGGCGGCTGGCCGGCAGAGCAGATTGCCGAAATCCTGCTGATCGACTTCAACACCGTGCGCGACCATTTTCGGCGCTATCAGCAGGGCGGTCTGCCCGGTTTG
>JADNEJ010000096.1:4627-5537 GCA_016292295.1 Candidatus Thiodictyon intracellulare | reverse complement strand
AGTGCCGCCCCCCACACCGCCACGCCAACGTCCCGACTACCAGCGTCGGGGCACTCGGTCGCGGACGAGCGCGAGCAGGCAGACTTCATCCCAGTTTGGTCCTGGCAGCTCGCCTGCACAGCGAGCAGCGACAACGTCGGGCCTTCCCTTCGCCAAGGACGCGGGGCTCCCTCGCTACCGGAACCGCGCTCGGAATTCATGCAGCCTTGCCGGAAAGACACAGTGATTGCGACCTCGACCCGGCGCGCGTGAGCCTGCTGGCACTGGAGAATCTGCGCGAGTATGTGCCGGCCTTGGCCTGCGACGCCCGGCGGCGGGCCCAATCTGCAGGCCGCTGGTCTCGACCACCCCCGTTGCCTGGGGGTCGCGGCCTTGACCGACGTGAGCGAGATCAACCTCAAGATCGCTATCACGGCCAAGTTGCTGCACCCCGGTATCCGGGTGCTGTGCCGATCCGATTCACATGAAGTGGAGGCCAATATGACCTCCTTCGGCACCAACCACATTTACGACCTCTTCGATACCTTCGCGCAGCAGATAACCGTCGCCATTGAGACGCCCGCCGTGGCCCTGCTGCGGTACTAGCTGATAGACGCGAGCGGTGAGCCCCTGCCGGAGCTCAAGTACCCACCGACCCAGGGCCTGTGGGTACTGTGCGGCTATGGGCGCTGCGGCCGCGCGCTGTATCGGCAACTCAAGGACCAGGGGTTAGAAATGCTGGTGGTGGAGGATGCGGCGCACCTGACCGGGGGGCTGCTCACGCAGTGCGTGGTGCAAGGGGCAGGTACCGGCGCCGTCATCCTGAAGCAGGCCAGGATCGGGGGCGCCGTCGCCCTGGTGGCCGCCACCAACGACGACGCGACCAACCCCTCCATCATCATGACGACGCGCGCGCTGAACCCCAACCTGT
>JADNEJ010000096.1:0-4527 GCA_016292295.1 Candidatus Thiodictyon intracellulare | reverse complement strand
GGCTCTGCGGCCTGCTCGACGATGAGGCCATCGAGGTGTGGCAGATCGCGCTCGAGACGCGACCAACCCCTCCATCATCATGACGACGCGCGCGCTGAACCCCAACCTGTTCGTGGTCACGCGCAAGAATCAACTGGATAATGCGGAACTGTTCCGCCGGGTGGGAGCCCAGGTGGTCATGCGCCCGAGCCTCATCGTCGCCGACGGCGTCCGCGTGCGGCTGACTCTACCTTTACTATTGGATTTTATCACCCTGTCGCGCTTCGAGGCGGATGCCTGGGCATGCGAGCTGATCAGCCGGCTCTGCGGCCTGCTCGACGATGAGGCCATCGAGGTGTGGCAGATCGCGCTCGACCGCAACCAGGCCCCCGCCCTGTGGGCAGCGGATGGGCACGACGGTGGCCTGGAGCTGCGGCACCTGCTCACCGATCCGCGGGAGCGGACCCGACCACTGCCCGTCATCGCGCTGCTCTTGGAACACGACGGCGAGCGCCGACTCCTGCCGGACCCGAGTCTGCGGGTGCAGCGTGGGGACCAGGTGCTCTTCTGCGGGCGGGAGGGCGCGCGGGGGCCCATGGATTAGGCCCTGAATGACCGCCAGGTGCTGCACTACGTCGTCCACGAGGAGGATGCTCCGGCGGGCTGGGTGTGGCGCCAACTGGCACGGCAACGCCGGCGCCAGGTGGCAGCGGAGACGGAAACGGCCGCCGGTCGAGCGCGACCCACCGGATCCGCATGACCCTCCAAAGCACTCCAAATTGGTCCGGGAAGGACGCGTCTTTCCTTCGGCTCGCGGGCCGCTTGCCGATGCCGGAGTCCCGCTTGGCGCATCTTGTGCACCCTTTTCGCTTGGCAACGCCGCCGCGATGCCTTATTAGTGGGGTTTGGGCTCGCGCGGTCGCGGCCAGGAGCATCCTGACGGCCCGCGGCCAGCGTCCACTCCCGACGCCCGGTCTCTTCACCCTGGAGTCATGCGCCCATGCATCCGCTAATGCAACGTCTCGCCCTGGACCACGTCCGTCTGGCGCGACTGATCGACCTGCTCAGTTCCCTGCTCGACCGCTTCCGCGACGGCCAGGAGCTGGACTACGACCTTTTCTGCGAGTTGCTCGAGTACATGGACACCTACGCCGATACCATCCATCACCCCACGGAGGACCTGATCTTCCGCCGCGCCCTGGACCAGGGGGCGGAAAACCGCGACGTCTTCGATGTGCTGATGCGCCAGCACAGCGTCGTAATCGAGATGAACAAGCGCTTTCGCCGTTCCTTGGACGGCATCGCCCACGAGGAGGTCCTGCGTCGGGATGAGGTGGAGAGCCAGGGCCGGGAGTTGGTCACGACGCTGCGCGCCCACCTGATCCTGGAGGATACGCAGGCCTTCCCCATCGCGCTCGCACGGCTCGACCCGGCGGATTGGGACGCGGTGCAGACGATGGCGCCGCGTGCCGATGACCCGCTGTTCGGCACCCCGGACCCCCAGCGCTTCCGCGCCCTGCTCAGACACCTGTCCGAGCAGGCACAGGACTAAGGCCCGATCGACATGCCCGGACTTGAGCCAGAACCCCGCCCGGCGAACCCCGCGGCGTCCGTCAACGCCGAAACACCCACGGACGAGTCGAGGAAGCGCGACGGCACTATCCTCTATGCCAACACCAGGGGGGCGCACCACGACGACCCCGAAACTCTGGGCGTGCTGCTCGTAAACCTCGGGACGCCGGATGCCCCTACGGTCCCGGCGGTGCGCCGCTATCTAGCCGAGTTCCTCTGGGACCCGCGGGTGGTGGAACTGTCGCGCCCCGTCTGGTGGCTGATCCTGCATGGGATCATCCTGTGGGCGCGCCCGCCGCGCACGGCCCTGACCTACCAGGCGGTCTGGACCCCGGAGGGCTCACCGCTGATGGTGATCTCCAAACGCCTGGCGAAAGCTATGCAGGCGGCGCTCAGCGACCGCTTCGCCGCGCCGGTCAAGGTCGCGCTCGGCATGCGCTACGGCCACCCGTCCATCTCGAGCGCACTCGCGGCGCTGCGCGCGGCCCATGCCCGGCGCATCCTGGTGTTGCCGCTCTATCCCCAGTATTCGGCCACCACCACCGCCTCCACCTTCGACGCCGTGACGGCGGAACTGCGCACCTGGCGCTGCCTGCCGGAGCTGCGCTTCGTCAACCAGTATCACGACGACCCCGGCTATATCGCCGCCCTGGCCGCCAGCATCCGCGCTTACTGGGCCGAGCACGGGGAACCCGAGCGGCTGCTGTTCTCCTTTCACGGCATCCCCAAGGATTATTTCCTGAACGGCGACCCCTACTACTGCCAGTGCCAGAAGACCGCCCGCCTGGTGGTCGAGCAGTTGGGTCTGGCCAAGGGGCGCTGGCTGCTGTCCTTTCAGTCCCGGTTCGGCGCGCAAGAATGGCTGAAACCCTATACGGACGAGACTCTCAAGAAGTGGGCCACCACCGGGGTGCGCTCGGTGCACGTCATCTCACCAGGGTTCGCGGCCGACTGTCTGGAGACAATTGAGGAGATCTCGGTGGAGAATCGGGACTATTTCCTGGAGTCCGGCGGCCAGTCCTACGGCTACATCCCCTGCCTCAACGACGGACCCGAGCACATCGCCGGCCTCGCGGGCTTGATCGAGCGTCACTGCGCCGGCTGGCCCGAATCCGCGCCGCTCGCCGACGCCGACACCCTCGATCTGGACACCCGCCGAGAGCGGGTGCGGGAACTGGGCGCGGCGGCATGACGAAAATAGCCGGGGCGTCCCGCCCCGGGTCGTTATACCCAGAAAGAGCAGTTGTCACGCCAAGGCGCCGAGTTCTCCAATGTTACCAGACGGGTGATCTGGATGCTGGATCTACCCTATTGTATTTCTTGGCGAGCTTGGCGCCTTAGCGTGAGCAACTCCGGATTTAGGTTTAGCGACGCCCGAAGAGCCGTCCGAAAATCTCTCGCTGCCCCGTCGCCGGCGCCGGCTTGGCCGTCACCGGGGCCAGCGCGGCACGCTCGGCCTCCTCGCTCGCGGCCCAGCGCCCAGTGAGCGACTGCCAGTCGGCGTCCGACAGGTCCCGACCCCAGAGCCGGATAGTCTTGTCGGCACTTCCACAGACCAGGAAGCGCCCGTCCGGGGTGTACTCCAGGCTGTAGACATCCGCCACGAAACCGGTGAAACGGCCGAGCTGAGTGCCGCTCGCTGCGTCCCACAGGCACACGGTACGGTCCGCGCTGGCGGTGGCGAAGCTGCCGCCGTCCGGGCTGAAGACCGCGGACCACACCGGATAGCGGTGCTCATTGCGCTCCAGGAGCAGCGATCCGGTAGCCAGGTCCCAGATGCCGACCGAGCCGTCGACATTGGTCAGCAGCACCCGCTTGCCGTCGCCGGTGAAGCGCACGCTGTTGATCCCGTTGTGGACCACCGCCACCCGCCCGACCTCGGCACCGTTCTGCACGTCCCACAGGATCAGGTTGCAGTCACGGCTACCGGAGGCCAGCAGGCGCCCGTCCGGACTGAAGGCGACCCCCTGCACATACTGGTTGTGGCCCTCAATGTGGTGGACCCGCTCTCCTTGCACCGTCCAGATCGCGACGGTTCCGTCCTCGCTGCCTGAGGCGAGCAACTGCCCCTGGGGCTGGAAGTCGACGCCATAAATCAGGCTCGTGTGCCCGCTCTGGCTCCACAGCGCCCGACCCTCCAGCGAATCCCAGACCCGCACCATCGCATCAGTCCCACCGGAGGCCAGCCGCCGCCCGTCCGGGTGGAAGGCGACCGAGTAGACCCGCCCCTCATGGCCGTTGAGCGTATGCAGAGTGCGCCCCTCCTGCAGGTCCATCACCCGCACCGCGCTGTCCCAACTCGCCGTCGCAACGCGCCTGCCGTCTGGGCTGAGATCCAGCCCATAAATGGTATCGGTCGCGCCGTGACGCGCCACAAAGCGCCAAGTATCTAACATCAAAAAGTCCTCTGACTGGGGTCACACTGACCGGGGGGCGCACCCGTCGCCGGGGGTAACCGCCAATCTTAGGTGGATCGGGGTTCCGAGGCGCAGCCAATTGCGAGGCCGGCGCTCCCCGGGCAATCCGCCAAGGAGGCGTACCGCGCACCCTGGAGTCCAAGGCTTCAGCCTTGGCGGCACACCCCTTGCCGCCCGCGTACCCAGACGCTGCCACCACTCTGGATAGACCTACCCGGGCCATGAGAGGCCGTAGGGTCCGCTGTGCGGACCAATGAACTTCCGTCCAGCAGGGTAGCCGGAGTCATGGTCAAGACAGTCGCAAGGGCCTTCAGCCCTGAAACGGCACGGTGGTAGAATCGTAAGATGAGATTCCAATTGTATACCTTTCTTCAAAATCAGAGCAAGGTCCAGTTTCATCAAAATCAAGCGTATTTTGACCAAGCTTGCGCTCAAAGTTAACGCTCCAATCTTTGTTCCGGTAGTTCGTGCAATTCTTGCATTGCCTGTTACCTGAATCCGTGAACTAGCAGCCTGTCGGACTTAGCGACCAGCGCCACCGCCTGAGGCCCTTGGACGG
>JADNEJ010000073.1 GCA_016292295.1 Candidatus Thiodictyon intracellulare | reverse complement strand
CCGCCGCGACATTGGCCCGTTGCGAGGGCGCCAGCAAGGTCAGGAACGGCAACGCTTAGGGCCGCCTGCTCCAGGGCAAGGGAACGATCAACGCCATGCAGAACCTGCACATGACACCAGGTCGGCGTGGTGGACAGCGGCGCAAAGGGTAGCAGAGTCGGTACAATTGAGGCTGGCAGGAGAGGCATCCCTGGGTACGTTCGGTGTTTTTTTCGACCTCGTAACATACACTGTTGATGCCCCGCCTGCCTTCCCTTGCGTGTCCCCGTGTGCCACGGCCACTGGCGGGTGCCGCCTGGCCGCGACGAGCGGCCGCCGCACTCTCCTGCTCAGCACACGCTTCGACACCGCCGTGGCATCACGCGCGGGGCCGTCGCCCAACTGCAAAAATGACCAAAGTCGAGGATAACCTCGATTGCAACAACGACAACGATAACGGCGCCAAAAGCATTCTCTAAACCGTGAAAGTTGCACAGCGACGCTGTGGGAGCGGTCACCGGCCGCGACGAAGCCTCACAAAATGCCGCGGCGGCGCAGGTTACCGCAGCGTCGCATCGCGGCCGGAGGCCGCTCTCACTGGGCACCGGCGTGACTTTCAGGGTAAGCCTCGACTTCCAGTCCGCAAGGCCCTGGACGGTGGTCGCAACGCTGACCAAGGCCGGCGCGCCGCCTGCCCCAAGATCGCCGTCCTGGTGCGCGGACACCTGCGCCCCCATCTCATACGCGTAACCATCAAACATCCCGAAGGACCCGATGTCACAGCGCGTCCCACCCTCACGCATCTTCGCGATCCTGGCCCTGTCCCTGGTCCTGATCACCACCGCAGAGCCCGCGATGGCCATCGAAGAACCCGCCTACACCCTGGTCCATCAGTGCCCGGAGTTCGAGTTTCGTCGCTACGCCCCCATCCTGATTGCCGAGACCAAGGTCAGCGGGGACTTCGACGCGGTCGGCAACCAGGCCTTCCGGACCCTGGCCGGCTTCATCTTCGGCAAGAACCGCACCGGGGAGTCGATCGCGATGACCGTGCCGGTCAATCAGCGTACGGCGACGGGCGAGCCCGCCGCCAGCCCCGACGCCGGCGACTACTGGCTGAGCTTCACCATGCCCCGGCGCTTCACCAGCGCGACCCGGCCTGCGTCCACCAACCCACAGGTCCGAGTCCGCGAGGAACCGGCGCGACTCATGGCGGCGCGGCGCTATTCCAGTCGCTGGACGCTCACCAACTACCGGGAACAAGAGGTCGCCCTGCTCGCGACGGTGCGCGCCGCCGAGCTCCAGCCGTAGTGCGCACCCCCGGTCTATGCCCGCTACCACGCCCCCTTCGTACCCTGGTTCATGCGGCGCAACGAGGTGCTGGTGCAGGTGCGCGACGAGCCGCCGCGCTCCGCCGCGACGCCTTAGGGGATTGGTCACCATGCGCCGATTGATCAAGGTCCTGAGCTGTCTGCTGGCCCTCACGCTGCTGCTGTTCGTCGGGCTCGCCGTCCAGGTGGACCGCGACAGCCGGCCCTTGGTCCCCCAGGATCGCACCCTGACCGGCGCCGAGCGGGCCTGGGCCAAACAGTGGCTAGCCGCGGTCAAATCGCACGGCCGGCGCGACGGGGAGCACATCACGCTGACCCTGTCCGAGGACCAGGCCAACATCCTTGGCGCCTATCTCCTCGACCGCTTAGGCCCTGGACGGGTCGCCGTTCGTCTGGAGAGCGACCGGGCGCGCGTGGCCGCCTCTCTGGGCCTGCCCTGGGACCCGCAGGGGCGGTTCATCAATTTGGAGCTGAGCCTGCTGGCGGATGAGCGACTGCCGCGCATCGAGCAGGCGCGGCTGGTCGGCCTGCCCCTGCCGGATACATTTTTACAGACCCTGACGGAGCGTCTGACCGAGGCCCTGGACCAAGTCCCGACTGATAGAGCGCGTGGATATCAAACCGGAGCTGGCGCTCCTCACCTGTAAATGGCACCGCGACGCCCTAGCCGAGGTCGGCAGCGGGCTGGTATCGGCGGATGAGCGGGCACGGATGCTGCGCTATCAGGGACAACTGATGCGCTACGGCGCCGGCCGTCCCAAGCACGCGGCGATCCCCCTCCCCGACCTGCTTGCTCTGGTGCTGGCGGCGTCCTGCCGGCCGGCCGCCGCCGCCGCCGTTGCGTCGTTGGAGAACCGGGCGACGATCCTCGCGCTGGCCGTCTATGTGAATCATCATGGCATCCGCGACCCGGCCTAGGCCGACGCGGCGATCCCCGGTCCGGCGTTCCGCACCGTGGGGCTGGGCGGTCGCGCCGATCTTGCTCAACACTTCATGACTTCGGCCGCCGTCACGGCCCAGGGCGGCAATACCCTCTCGGACCTGGTGGGGCTCTTCAAGAAAGTCTCCGACTCCCAAGGCGGCAGCAGGTTCAGCTTTGTAGACCTAGCCACAGACCGGGCCAGCACCCGCTTCGGTGACCTCGCGGCCGGGGAGCGCAAGAGCGCCCAATTGATCCAGCAGGCGGCGGCGAAAGGGCTGACGGATGCCGACATCATGCCGTCCATCAACGGACTGCCCGAGGGTTTCAGCGCGGCGGCCTTCGCCGCCGCCTTCCAGTACACCAAGAGCCCGGCCTACCGGCGCATCACCGATCACATCGAGCAGCGCATCGACGCCCTGCTCCTCATGTAGTTGGCGACGCGCTGAGCCGATGTGGTCAGTGCGCGCGACAGCGAGCGACTGGAGGCAAAGATCAAGTTGTTGCGTAGCGACCTCGCCGACAAGTTCTCGCTGCTGCAGTGGATGCTCGGCCTGATGCTGGCCGACGTCGCCTTGCTGGTCATCAAGTCGTTCTTCTAAGGATCACCATGGGATGTACGCACGACCGCCCACACCTCCACCAACCGCACCCCGACCCGGCGCAGCACCCACGTCAACTCGTTGACGGTACTGCCGGTGGCCAGGACGTCATCCAGGATGGCAACCTGCCTCCAGTGAAAGAGCGTCAGCGCCGCGAAGGCGCCACGGATATTGCGTCGGCGCGTCCGCTCGTCCAGACCCGCCTGGGGTGGGGTAGCCAAGACCCGGCGGCAACACGCCACATCGACCGGCAGGCCCAGGACCGGCCCGACCACACGGGCGATCTCCACGGATTGGTTATAGCCACGCGCCGCCAGCCGCCCGGGGTGCAGGGGTAACGGGATCAGCGCCTGCGGCAGCGGCGCGTGGCCTTGATCATAATTCCGCCCACCTTGTTCAGTCCCGGCGTTGCCGCTCCTTTGCAGAACATTGTCTTGCGCGCGCAAACCCACATGGGCAGGCCGACCTTGGGCGGATTTGTGATCAACTCCGCGGCGCGCTCCGGCGCTGCACCGCATCCGCTAGCAGTGCGCCGAGCAGGCGCGCGTGTTTGAGACGGCCGCGGAATTTCATCGTCCCAACCAGGATCGGCAGCGGCGTCTCATAACGCAGCGCCGCGAGCGTGCAGGCACTGGGCGGTGGGTGGCGCTGACAGGCACTACAGAGGCTGCCGGGCGGCCGCGCAACCTCGAAGGGCGAGGCACAACGGAGGCAGGCGTCGCGGTTGTATGGCAGGTCCGCCGCACAACCCTCGCACAGGTCGCGCCCGTGCGCACCCGGCGCGCCGCACAGCAGGCAGGTCGGCGGGAACAGGGCCGCCAGCAGCCGGCCGGAGAGCAAGGCGCACGGCGATGAGAAGCTGGCTCATAGACCTGGAAGGGGCAGTCAGCGATCAGCCTACGGCAATCGACATGGACTCGACGCGCAGTCGGTTAGATTCACTCAGGCTTAGGGTAAGATGGCGGCGCCCGGGGGCGTCGACCGTCCCGAGAAACCTGGTGACTGCCTTGACGGTCACCGCGCCACTGTCGCCGGAGGTCCCGCTGCCATGTTGGAGTATGTCTTCTTTCAGGAGCCCCCCGCAAGCACTTCCAGGAGTTTCTGACCCAACAGTGCCTGACCTGGAGCCCGGCGACCTTGAAACCCTGGTCGTCGTCGATGAGACTGGCCTGGATGACGAACTGGCGGAGCGCGTGGAGTCGATGTACGACAAACTCTTCGCCGCGGAAGAGGCACTGTAGGCCGAGTACGCCGCGCTGCCCGTTCGCCCGGACGAGGGCAGCGGCCTGACCATCAAGCTCCCGGACGACCACAGCGTCTATGTCCAACTACCCACGGAACTGATCGACCGGGTGCTCACCGTGATCACTACGGAGGAACTCGCGGTCCTGACGCAGGTGATCGCCCGTACGGTCGCCGACGCGAGTAGCGTCAAGCCGGAAGCGACCTGAGTAAGGGTTTGCCCTTAGCGATACTGGCCCGCACCGCCATAGGCGCGGGCGATGAGCGCGCGGATGGCGCACCTCTGGGCCTCGATATCGGCCACCAGGGCGAACTGGACGCGGGCCTTGTGGAGATTCTGACCGCGGTGGGCGACCCGGAAATAGCAGTCGCCCTCTTGGTGGTCGTTGAGGAAGCGCAGGCCCAGTTCAAAGGACATGAGACGGATGCTGTCATAGAGCACCGCGACATCCCCACCCGACAGGAAGTCGCGAGTTTCCGCCGCATAGGCACTGAGGATCTGGTCGCACAGCGCAAGGTCGAAACGCACCGTAACGCCGTCCGCCGACTCACCCTGCCGGTTGCAGCAGGAGCGCAGGCAGTCGCCCAGGTCATGCTGAATCAGACCGGGCTGGACCGTATCCAGGTCGATCAGAGCCAGGGCCTGACCATCCACGGCATGGAACAGGATGTTGTCGATCTTCGGGTCCCCATGGATGACCCGCAGTCCAATGCGGCCCGCGGCCAGGGCGTCCTCCAGCACCGAGGCCAACCCGCCGCGGGCATCAATGAAGGCCATGCAGGCGGACTCAGCGGCGTTGCGCACGGCCGGCCCCGCGGCCGCGCGCAGGGCCAGATGGTGGGCGAGATAGTCCGGGGTGCAGTGGAACCCGGGGAGCGTGAGCCTCAGGCACCGCGGGTCCAGGTCCCGCGTCAGACGGTGGAAGCGACCCAAGGCGCGGCCGACCTCGCGCGCCTGGGCAGCGGTCGTGAGCCGTTCCAGGGTGACGGCGTTCGGAATCAACTCCATCAGGCGCCAGAGGTCGCCCGCCGGGGTCCGCAGGAAGGGGCGGCCGTCGCGCGCCGCTACCAGGGCCGGTACCCGCAGCCTCTCGCTGCCTTTCGCATGGGCGGCAAGCACGGCGAGATTGGCCATGATCTGCTCAGGCGCCGGAAAGACCCGCTGATTGACGCGCTGCAGGACATAGCGCCCGGCGGTCGTGGTGACGGCAAAGGTGTCATTGATCAGGCCCTTGCCCAGCGGAACCACGGGACACACGAGCGCGCCGGCGGTGAAGCCCGCAACGATGCCGTGCAGGTCCGACACCAACGCCGAGGTCTGGTCCGGACCCGCATTGGCCTGCGGACGCATCGGTGTAACGGGCGGTGTCATTGGCGGTACCACTTAGGTTCGACTTTGGCCATTTTTGCAGTCGAGCGCCCGGTGGCGTAGCCATAGATCAGCAACGCCAACAGCATGGCCAGGTGATAAG
>JADNEJ010000146.1 GCA_016292295.1 Candidatus Thiodictyon intracellulare | reverse complement strand
CCATGGTCCTCCAGGGTCCGCCGTGCGGACCCTGGCCCCCCGATTGCCGGTTGCGACTGGCACGATGATCGGGGTCGCCTAAAATGGCCAAAGTCGAGTTTTAGTTATCTTATGGAATAAAAAACAAGACGAATCGCTATTCTTGAGCGAAGCGGCCCTTAAGCGTCCCGGGACAACCGGTACTGGGATCGTAGGGACAGGTTTTCCGCGGAAAATTCGTGTGAGGGTCCCTCTGAGCACCCGATTCCAAGCTCCTGTAGACCCCTGGGGTGAGGGTCCCAGTGGTCTTGCCCTGAGCGCCAACCCACTATATACTGTGTTGAGAAGAGTCGAAGACACAAAATGTAGTAACTACGGGAGGACACGTCATGGCGACCGCGCACAACAATATCGCCAGCCTGCCCCTGCGCGTATTGAAGCGCGACGGTCTGGAGGTGCCCTTCGATGTCGCCAAGATTGAGTCCGCCATCCTGCGCGCCGGTCAGGCGAGCGGGGAGTATGGGGACATGGAGTCGCGGTTGCTGACCGCTCAGGTCATCAAGGTGCTGGCCCACCGTTTCGGCCACACCAAGGCGCCGGACATCGAGGCGATCCAGGACGTGGTGGAGCAGACGCTGATCGCGGCCAACCACTTCGAGACCGCGCGCTCCTACATCGTCTACCGCGAACAGCACAGCCGGCTGCGCGACCACACGCGCACCCTGGTGGACGTGGCTGCCTCCATCGACGAGTACCTGGACCGCTCCGACTGGCGGGTGGCCGCCAATGCCAATCAGGGCTACTCGCTCGGTGGGTTGATCCTCAACACCTCGGGCAAGATGATCGCCAACTATTGGCTGTCCCAGGTCTATCCACCCGAGATCGGCGAGGTCCACCGCGACGGTTCCATCCACGTCCATGACCTAGATATGCTCTGCGGCTACTGCGCCGGCTGGTCGCTGCGCACCCTGATGCACGAGGGGCTCAACGGCGTACCCGGGCGGGTCGAGGCGGGGCCGCCGCGCCACATGTCGAGCGCCGTGGGCCAGATCGTGAACTTCCTGGGGACCTTGCAGAACGAGTGGGCGGGCGCCCAGGCCTTCTCCAGCTTCGATACCTATATGGCCCCCTTCGTGCGGACGGACCGGCTCGATTATGCCCAGGTCCGCCAATGCATCCAGGAACTGATCTACAACCTGAATGTGCCGTCGCGGTGGGGGACCCAATGTGTCGATGCGCAAACCGAGTGTCTGACCGAACAGGGTTGGAAGCGCTATGACCAGCTTCAGGCCGGCGAGCGCATCGCGACCTTCGATTGGCGCAACAATCGCCTGGAGTATTTGGAGCCGCTGGCCGTGAATGCCTATGACTTCGACGGCGACATGTACGTCCTATGCAACCGCACCCAGGAACAGTGGATCACCCCGGGGCACAAGGTCCTGCGCAAGGTCTTCAACAGCGATAACCGGTGGGTCCTGGAAGACATCGAAGAGGTTGCGGCACTCAAGTCCCCGGTCATCATCCCGAACGCCTGGGAGACCGATTCGACGGTCGAAATCGACGACCGGGTGGTGATGCTGCTGGCCTGGGCGGTCGCCGAGGGGAACTTCGATTTCAGCGCCGGGCGTCGCCGGATCAGCCTGTTCCAATCGACCGGCCACCCGGAGAACGCGGCCGAGATTGCCTGGCTGCTCGAAGAATTGGGCCTCTCCTATCACTTGCTGGAGAAGACCGGGACCTACTCGAACTACCCGGTCTACCGCTACCGCCTGAACCAGGAAGGCAGCGACTTCGTACTAGGCCATCTGGAGCGCAAATGCATTCCGGCGATGATCCGCACCCTATCCGTCCGCCAGATCCAGCTCTTCCTGGACACCTACATCAAGGGCGACGGCAGTATCGAGCCGAACGGCCGCACCCGGATCTACACTAACGATCGCGACAATCTGGATGCCCTCCAGGAGCTTTGCACCCTGGCCGGTTACGGCAGCAGCATCTATACGCGCCAGGACTCGGGTGTCCATGTACTGAACCTGATCCGCAACCGCGAGACCTATATCCAGCTCATCGAGCGTCGGCCTTACAAGGGTAAAATCTGGTGCCCGACGACCCGTAACGGCACCTTCGTGGCGCGCCGCAACGGCAAGACCTTTATCACCGGCAATACGCCTTTTACGAATCTCACCTTCGATTTGGTCTGCCCGGAGGACCTGCGCGATCAGGTCCCGATGATTGCGGGCGAGGAGCAGCCCTATACCTACGGCGACCTCCAGGCCGAGATGGACGTCATCAACCGCGCCTATATTGAGGTGATGACGGAGGGCGACGCCAAGGGTCGGATCTTCACCTTCCCGATCCCGACCTACAACATCACCACGGACTTTCCCTGGGAGAGTGAAAACGCGAACCGGCTCTTTGCCATGACCGCTAAGTACGGACTGCCGTATTTCCAGAATTTCATCAATTCCGAGCTGTCCCCGAACATGGTCCGCTCAATGTGCTGCCGCCTGCAGCTCGACCTGCGCGAACTGCTCAAGCGCGGCAATGGGCTCTTCGGCTCGGCCGAGCAGACCGGTTCGGTAGGTGTCGTCACCATCAATTGCGCTCGCCTGGGCTTCCAGCACCCAGGCGACGAGCCCGCTCTGATCGCGCGCCTGGACCGGCTGCTAGAGCTCGCCCGTAACAGCCTGGAGATCAAGCGTAAGGTGGTACAGCGGCATCTGGACGCCGGGCTTTTCCCCTATACCAAGCGGTATCTCGAGACCCTGCGTAACCACTTCTCCACCATCGGGGTGAACGGGATCAACGAGATGATCCGCAACTTCACCCGCGACCGGGAGGACATCACCACGGACGTCGGCCAGGCACTCGCCATCCGCCTGCTCGACCGAGTGCGCGAACGCATGGTGGAGTTCCAGGAGACGACCGGCCACCTCTACAACCTGGAGGCGACCCCGGCGGAGGGGACCACCTATCGCTTCGCCCGCGAGGACCAGAAGCGCTGCCCCGGCATTCTCCAGGCCGGGACCCCCGATGCGCCCTACTACACCAACAGCACCCAACTGCCGGTGGGATTCACGGACGACCCCTTCCAGGCCCTGGCGATGCAGGAGCCGCTCCAATCACGCTATACCGGCGGGACCGTGCTGCACCTGTATATGAGCGAGCAGGTCTCAAGTGTCGAGGCGTGCAAGCGGCTGGTGCGCCGTGCGCTCACCAACTTTCGTCTACCCTATATCACCGTCACCCCCGTGTTCTCCATCTGCCCCAAACACGGGTACTTGGCCGGTGAGCACGAGTTCTGCCCGGTGTGCGATGAGGAATTGATCGCACGCAAGCGGGTGACCACGTCTTAGCCGTACCTGAACACGAATAACAGCCAAGAGGAGAGAGCGACCATGAATGAACTGAACACCGCAACCATGAACCCGCAAGAGCGCACCCGCTGCGAGGTCTGGACCCGGGTCATGGGCTACCACCGCCCGGTCGCCGCCTTTAACGTCGGCAAGCGCGCCGAGCATGGCGAGCGCTGCTATTTCACCGAGAACCCGTGCGGTACGCCCATGCGCGTGCCGCAACAGGCCGCGGCCTGAACGCTGGAAGCTCTTTGTCCACAAATGAACGCAAATAAAGGCAAATAATTCAAGAGTGTTTGCGTTCCGCGTGCCACATCTGGACGATCATCCCGTGGGCGCCGTGAGTCCCCTGATGATTTGCGTTTATTTGCGGGTGAACTCCTCTTTACTGGCCTGAAGGATTCGCTATGGGAATTGCGCAGTCGCTGGAGTTGATCGCCGCGGTGCCGGTGTCCCCGGCGAGCGCCCGGCGGGAACTGCGCGTCGGCGGCCTCACCCCCCTGACCACCATCGACTACCCCGGCGAACTCGCCGCCGTGGTCTTCTGCCAAGGCTGCCCCTGGCGCTGCCGCTACTGTCACAACGCCCACCTGCTGCCCCCGGCCCACCTGCTGCCCCCGCGCGCCGCAGGGCTGATCCCCTGGGCGCAGGTGCGTGCCTTTCTGGAAGGCCGGCGCGGACTCCTGGACGCAGTGGTCTTCAGCGGCGGCGAGCCGACCCTCCAGCCCGCACTGGGGGCGGCCATGAATGAGGCCCGTGCTCTGAGCTTCAAGGTCGGGCTGCACAGCTCCGGTGCCTATCCGGGGCGCATCAAGCGCCTGTTGCCGCTCCTCGACTGGGTGGGGCTCGACATCAAGGCCCTACCGGCGGACTACCCTTCTATTACCGGTGTTCCCAGTTCAGGCGAGCGCGCCTGGGCGAGCCTGCGGCTCCTGCTCGCGGCTGGGGTGCCGCTGCAGGTGCGCACCACCCTCATGCCCGGCAAGAATTGCCCCGCCGAACTCGCGGCGTTGCGCGAGCGCCTTGCCAACCTGGGTGTGCGCGAGCATCGCGTCCAGCCCTGCCGCACCGGACATACGCTCGATCCGACCCTCGCCGACCCCGAATACCTGACGTAGGGTCTGCCGCGCGGGCCACCCCGTCGACAGGGCCCTGTCCTCAGGAATGATGCGCGATGGGCCTATCCGTAAACAGATAGCCCTTAAGTTCTTTGTCGAAGACCGTGTCTTGCCGACGCATCCACTCCAGCAACATGGCAGCGTGCTCCTTTTCCTCATCCCGGTTGTGCCACAAAATATCTGGCAAATCATGGTCATTGCAGGCGTCGACCCGCTGGTTGTACCAGTCCACGGCCGCCAGTTCCTCCATCAGTGACACGATGGCCCTATGCATGTCCTTGGTCTCGTCGGACAGTTTCTCGACCGGCTCGTGATACCCCTCGTTCGCCATGTCATAATCCCCTCGTGTGCAGTGGTTGAAGCGGCGGGCGCGCGCAGCGCGCGACGGTCATTGTCGGTCCCTCTCGCCGGCCTGGCAATCGGCTTGCCGCCGCGTCACGGCGCTGACGACCACAGCGGCGCCGTCGCCCGGCTGTGCTAGTTTTTGGCCGACAATCACCACTGTCCCTGACAACGCCCATGCCTCAGACCTCCCTTGCCGAAGCGCGACGCACGTGCGCGGAACTCGAGCCGGTCGCGCGCCCCTCCCACGCCGGTCGCCTGTGCACTGAAGACGACTACTGGCGCAACTACTATCTCGAGTATCTCGAGTCCAACGTCCATTACGAGCGGAACAACGGCCGCCTGGAGGAGAAGCCAGTGTCCGACTACGAGATTTTCCAGGTCTACCACTGGTTCATGCTGTTATTGGAGAATTTTCTGCGGGCCAGGCCCATAGCCAAGCTGGTCGCCCTGGAGATGAGCTTTCGGCTGCAACTGCCGACCGGCACCGTGATCCGTAAGCCCGACTTCGGCGTGGTCTGCAACGACAACCCCCAGCCCTTGCTGCCGCTGGATGCGTCCTACCACGGGGTTTTCGATCTCTGCATTGAGGCCCTGTCGAACAAAGAGCGCAGCGGCACCGTGCGCGATATACACGTCTTATCTGAGATTTTCTCTCAGGACCCTAGCGTAACCGGCCGACGTCGATATGCTATCGTCCCTATGCTCGACTAGGCCCTCTCCACCGAACAACTCGCCGAGCTGCGTGCCGCCCACCGGCGTACGCGCGA
>JADNEJ010000301.1 GCA_016292295.1 Candidatus Thiodictyon intracellulare | reverse complement strand
ATCCAAGCCTTCCACCACCTCGACCACGTCGCGTGCCAGGCGGCCCTTGGACAGCTAGTCCTGCACCGACAGCGGCAGGAGCAAGTCAGTATCGCGGTCCATCGGGTGGAAGCGGTGCATCGGCAGTAGCATTCCGGCCATCGAGCGGCCATCGGGGTTGATCCCGACAGTGTACCGGACCCGCCGCCCCGACGAGACCCCGAAGTCCGACAGGCTGCTAGGGGCCTAGTGATCGGCCCCAACCAGCAGAATGCGGCGCAATTCAAGGAAGGTCATGGGGATGGGGTTGCGTTCATCGGCAGAGTGGGAGCGGGAGGCGACCTCCTCCCAGGCGGCAGGCGTCCAGGCCGGAAACCGGGTGTCGCCCGCGGGCCGCGCGTGGACCCGCGTCAGATAGAGCCGGTCGGCCTGCGGCAGGGTCTGCGCATAGACACTGGCGCCGCCGACGATCATCAACTGCGCCTCCCCCATGGCCGCGGCGATGGCCTGCGCCAGGGAGCCCACCGGGATCGCGCCGGCGGCCCGGAAGGCCGGGTCCCAGGTCAGGACCAAGTGGCGGCGCCGCGGCAGGGGGCCCGGCAGTGATTCCCAGGTGCGCCGACCCATGAGGATAGTCTTGTCGAGCGTCAGCCGCCGGAAATGGGCCAGATCCGCGGGCAGATGCCAGGGCAGGGCGTTGCCGTGGCCTATGACCCCATTGTCGGCGACCGCAACGACCAGGCACAAAAGGGGCTGCGGCGCTTGCTCAGACAGCCGGCTCAGCGCGGCGGACGCGGACGCCGGGCTCAAGAGCAGGCGGCGGCGGACTGAGCGACCGGTTCGGGGGCCGACCACAGGCGCTCCAGGTTGTAGAAGTCGCGCACCTTGGGGAGCATCACGTGGACCACGACCCCATTGAGGTCCACCAGGGCCCATTCGCCCTCATTGAGCCCTTCAGTGCCTAAGAGCGCCTCACCGGCCTCTTTGGAGCGGAAGGCCACCGTTTCGGCGATCGCTTTGACATGCCGGTTCGAGGTCCCGGAGGCGACGATCATATAGTCCGTGACGGCGGTCTTGCCGCGCACGTCCATCACCTGAACATCTCGGGCCTTCATGTCGTCCAGGGTATCTACCACCAGTTGCCTGAGTGTAGCGAGTTGCATGCAGTCTCCTCTGTTAAGGGCTTATGTAAGGGTCCATGGGTGCAGTTGCACCGAGTACATCGGGGTCGAGCCATCCCTGCGGGGTGCGGGCGGGGCCCGTGCAAAGGTTCCCGCCCGGCACGGCGCCTGGACCGTCAAGTCGACGCCGAGGTCTCCTGTCCGTGGGAGACCCTCAAGAATTCATCGATAAAGGCCAGCCTCCGCAATGAGCGCAAGGACCGCATCCGGCACCAGATAGCGGGCGCTCCGCCTGGCCCGCAGCAGGGCGCGCACCCGGGTCGAGGCGATATCCACCTGGGTCACGGCCTGGAACAGGATGCGTCCGCTCGGCGCCTCCCGGAGCCTGCGTGGGTCCTCACAGGTTCGCCCCCCGCACAGGACTTCCAACCCCGGGGCCAGCGGGCCGGACGCTCCGGGACGCTGCATCACCACCAGATGGGCCAGATCCAGGATCTCGCGCGGCCGGTGCCAGTCCGCAAAGCCTCGAAAGGCGTCGCCGCCCAACAGCAGGCAGATGGGCAGCGCCTCACCCAACTCGGCCCGCAGGGATTGCAGCGTGTCATAAGAGAAGGAGCCGCCGAGCCGCCTCAACTCCCGGCTGTCCACCCGGAATCCGGGCTGGCCGGCAATGGCCGCCTCCAGCATGGCAACTCGCCAGAACGCCGCGGCTTCGGGCTGAGGACGGTGGACCGTGACATTGAGCGGGATGAAGCGCAACTCCTCGAACCCTAGGGACTGTAGGCAATCTAGGGCCGGGCGCAGGTGCCCGAAGTGCACGGGGTCGAAGGTGCCGCCCAGGACGCCGATCATAGTCGGACGCTACCGGGCGTGCAGCACCGCGGCGACCGGAGCGGGACAGGGACGGGACTCACCCAAATAACCACACGCTGACGCTGGTTGCGGCAGTCCGCCCTCGGTCTGTGGGTCTAGCCTGGGGCAAGGTCTACTGGCTCTTGGACAGCGGTCATTGCGGCATTATGTTGCAACTGCAAATAGTTATCGAATCAATTTGTTACGCAAAATCTGGCGGCAACTCAGTACGATGCGGGCGGGTCGGGGCCGGGATCTCCCAGATTTCGGTGAGAAACCCGACTGCCGGGGCTGGCTCAGAATCGGAAAGTCGTAGCCAAGTCACTGAATAAATAGCCATGTGCGTTTGCTACATGTTTGCTACATAATACTTTGTCATTGCGTGCGGTATTGGTGTAACCATAGCAGAACCCACGGGGCTTGTCCCTGCCTCGCGGCCGCGGGGGCGGCGTCTATCCGGCGACAAGCACACGCCTGCCCCTTATGATTGGGCACTTGACCGACTGCCTTGGTACCACCAACATGCCCATACTGCGAATCCTAACCAACGTTTCGGTCCCGGCCGAGGACCGCGCCGACCTGTTCGACCGTGCGTCGAGCACCGTCGCGGAACTGCTCGGCAAGCCAGAATCTTACGTCATGGTCATCCTGGAGGACGGGCGCGACCTGTTCTTCGCCGGCACCTCGGACCCCATAGCCTATGTGGAACTCAAGAGCATCGGCCTGCCCGAACTCAAGACGGCCCACTACTCCCGCGCCCTGTGCGATCTGCTCGCCGAGACCCTGGACATCCCCGCCGAGCGGATCTACATCGAATTCTCCGTCTCGCCCCGGCACCTGTTCGGGTGGAATGGCGGCACCTTTTAGCGAGGCTGCGCCCTAGTCGGACCGGCCGCCAGCCAAGGCTTAGAGGTCGTGCCGGCCGGTTGAACATTGACAGAAAGGAGAGCGAAGTGTCCACGACTGACTTACCGCAGAAGCTCGGCGGCCTGGTGATCGGTGCCATCGGTGTCGTCTTCGGCGATATCGGCACCAGCCCGCTCTATGCACTGAAGGAGACCTTTGCCGGCCATCATCCCATCCCGGTCACCGCCGCCGCCGTGTTCGGCGTGCTGTCGCTGATCTTCTGGACCATCATGATCCTGGTGTCGCTGAAATACGTCATCATCATCATGCGGGCCGACAATCGCGGCGAGGGCGGCAGTCTGGCGCTGCTGGCCCTGGTCACGGGGATGACGAACAACACGCGGCTGTCTCACCTGGTGGCCCTGCTGGGCGTCTTCGCCGCCGCCCTGTTCTATGGCGACAGCATGATCACGCCGGCCATCTCGGTGCTGAGCGCGGTGGAGGGTCTGGAGGTGGTCACGCCGCGTTTCGCGGGCTTTGTCCTGCCCATTACGATTACGGTGCTGACCGTGCTCTTCGCCATCCAGAAACGCGGCACTGGGGTGGTGGGGATGCTGTTCGGCCCGGTCATGTGCACCTGGTTCGGGGTGCTGGCGGTCCTCGGTGTCTTGAGCATCGCGCAGCGGCCTGAGGTGATGGCGGCACTCAATCCGCTCTATGCCGTACAGTTCCTCGCCGCCCATCCCTGGCTGAGCTTCCTGGCGCTGGGCGCGGTCGTATTGGCCGTCACCGGCGGTGAGGCACTCTATACCGACATGGGGCACTTCGGCAAGTTCCCAATTCGGCTCGCCTGGTTCGGTCTGATCCTGCCGGCGCTGGTCATCAATTATTTCGGCCAGGGCGCGCTCCTGCTGGCAGATCCCGCGGCGGTGCAGAATCCGTTCTATCTGCTGGTGCCCACCTGGGCCCTGATCCCGATGGTGGTGCTCGCCACCCTGGCCACCGTTATTGCCTCGCAGGCGGTGATCTCGGGAGCCTTCTCGGTGGCCCGGCAGGCGGTGCAACTGGGCTATCTGCCGCGCATGCTCATCGTCCAGACCTCGGGCTCGGCGATGGGTCAGATCTATATCCCCTTCACCAACTGGACCCTCTATCTGGCGGTCATGGCGCTGGTCCTAGGCTTCCAGTCGTCGAGCAGCCTGGCCGCCGCCTACGGTATCGCCGTTACCGGTACCATGATGATCGACACCATCCTGATCGCCTTCGTGATGCGGCTGCTGTGGAGCTGGCATTGGCTGGTCGTGACGCTGGTCGTGAGCGGCTTCCTGATTGTGGATCTGGTCTTCTTCAGCGCCAATGCGATCAAGATCCCGCAGGGCGGTTGGTTTCCGCTCGCCATCGGGCTGGCCTCCTTTACCGTGCTGACCACCTGGAAGCGGGGGCGCCAATTGCTATTCGCCAAGATGGCCGAGCTCTCGGTGCCGCTCAAGTCCTTTCTCGCCTCGATCGGCAGCGATATCCCTCGTCCGCCGACCACCGCCGTGTTCTTGACGAGTAACCGCGAAGGCGTGCCGGCCGCCCTGCTGCACAACCTGGCACACAATCGGGTGCTGCATGCGCGCGTCGTGCTGGTGACGGTCATCACCGCGGAAATCCCTGTAATGGCGGCAGCCGATCGACTGGCCTTGACCGACCTCGGCAAGGGTTTTCACCGACTGATCATCCAATACGGCTTCATGGAGCAACCGAACATTCCAGCGGCCATGCAACAG
Organism: Candidatus Thiodictyon intracellulare; assembly: GCA_016292295.1. GTDB lineage: Bacteria > Pseudomonadota > Gammaproteobacteria > Chromatiales > Chromatiaceae > Thiodictyon > Thiodictyon intracellulare. Next base: position 1,005 of record JADNEJ010000301.1, on the reverse strand, counting down.
TGTGCGGTCCTGGGGCTGAAATTGGACCTGCTGACCACCTCGTTCTTCGTCAGTCGCGAGATCATCATCCCCAGCCTGCAACCGGGGATGGCCCTGTGGCGTGAGCGGCTCTTCAGGCAGATGTCCAAGAATTCACACAGCGCGGCCGAATTTTTCCAGATCCAGAGCAATCGGGTGGTCGAACTCGGAACCCAGGTCGAGATCTGAGCGATTAGTGAACTGCGCCTCATAGCCGCCCGATCAGGACATAGATCGTGCTTTCGCCTGTGCTGGTCACGCCCAGCACAAGAAAGGCCAGGCCGATCCAGGTGTCCGAGCCGAAGAAGAGGCTCCCACCGTAGCGGGCCGCCTCCCGGCTGATGATGATGCTCTTGCCGGTTGATAGACTGCCGAAGTCACCGTCCGAGAGCCATCCGGTCTCCAGTGAGGCGCCCAGGTAGAGCCCGTGCCCCAGCGGGGGCGTCAGCAAGGCGATCTGGCGGTAATAGACCAGGGACCCAAAGGCCATGTCATTGCCGCGGAACTGCTCATAGGCATAGCCGGAGGGGTTGAGGAAGCCGCCCAAGGCCAACTGATCATAATAGGGCATATTGGCGCCGAAATTGCTCCCGCCCTTCAGTCTGAGGCTGATGGTGTTCTTCCCGACGCTGTAGGCGGCCTCGGCGTTGAAGAGCGTGCGCGAGTATTGCACGTCCGCCCCCAGCGCCTTGAGCAGGTTCAGCAGGTTGTGATCGACAGCAGGGCGCCCGAGCGCGGCAGACCGCCGCTGTCGCGAGTATCTTAGTAGAGACTGGCGTGCAACCCGGTGCCGATCACTCGGTCGACCGGGAGTTGAGGCGCGCCGGTATCGAGCGCGACCTGCGTCTGACCGTATATATACTCAGCTAATGCCAAATTTTCGGTTTCCTCACCGACCGGTTATTTAAAAGTTCTCCGTCAGCAAGGAGCGTAAGTCGCCCTGGTACTCACCCGGGTTGCTGAAGAAATCTGCGCAGGCTTTGCGAA
>JADNEJ010000608.1 GCA_016292295.1 Candidatus Thiodictyon intracellulare | reverse complement strand
CGGAGTGCTACTGCCGATGCGCCGCTTCCACCCGATGGACCGCGACACTGACTTGACACTGACTTGCTCCTGCCGCTACGTGTCCAGCCCGGCGAACAGGCGACGCGAAAAGGGCCTCGAATCTAAGACTGTCTCGACCAGGTGGCGGAGTCCACGGTCATCTGCTCGATCATCGCTGGACGCCCCAGTCCTCAGACTCATTAACGCTTGAGAAAATGGTGGGCCGTCTAGGATTTGAACCTAGGACCAAGGGATTATGAGTCCCCTGCTCTAACCGCTGAGCTAACGGCCCGGATAGATGTCGTGAGCGTTGTTCGCCGAGGCGGGACGCTCCGGCTCCTTTCAATCGGTATCCAAGAAGCTCTTGAGCTTTTCGGACCGCGTCGGGTGACGCAGCTTGCGCAGGGCCTTGGCCTCGATCTGGCGGATGCGCTCGCGCGTCACGTCGAATTGCTTGCCGACCTCTTCCAGGGTGTGGTCGGTGTTCATGTCGATACCGAAGCGCATGCGCAGAACCTTGGCCTCTCGGGATGTGAGGCTCGCGAGCATGTTTTTGGTCGCCTCGCGCAGCCCTTCCATGGTGGCGGATTCGACCGGAGAGATGACACTGGAGTCTTCGATGAAGTCGCCCAGGTGGGAGTCCTCGTCATCGCCGATTGGGGTTTCCATGGAGATCGGTTCCTTGGCGATCTTGAGCACCTTGTGGACCTTGTCCTCGGGCATCTCCATACGCATGGCGAGCTCTTCCGGGGTGGCCTCGCGACCCATCTCCTGGATCATCTGCCGGGAGATGCGATTGAGCTTATTGATGGTCTCTATCATGTGCACCGGGATGCGGATAGTACGCGCCTGGTCCGCGATGGAGCGAGTGATGGCCTGGCGAATCCACCAGGTGGCGTAGGTCGAGAACTTATAGCCGCGGCGGTATTCGAACTTGTCGACCGCCTTCATCAGGCCGATGTTGCCCTCCTGAATCAGGTCCAGGAACTGGAGGCCGCGATTAGTGTACTTCTTAGCGATGGAGATGACCAACCGCAGGTTGGCCTCGACCATCTCTTTCTTGGCGCGACGGGCCTTGGCCTCGCCGATGGACATCTTGCGGTTGACTTCCTTGATCTCGCCGATGGTGAGGTAGTTCTCGCGTTCGACCTCTTGCAGCTTGCGCTGGGCGCGGCGGATGTCATGGGCGCAGTCACTCAAGCGCGCGGCATAGCGCTGACCGCTGGCGAGTTGCTGGTCCAGCCAGGCCGGATTGGTCTCGTTGTCCGGGAAGCCTTCGATGAACTGCTTGCGGGTCATCCCGGACTGCTCGACACAAAGCCCCATGACGACTTTTTCCTGGCTGCGAATACGCTCGATGGTGGCTCGCAGGATCTGCGCCAGTTCCAGGAAGACGGGGGCAACTAGTTTGAACTGGAGGAAGACCTCGGAGACCTCGGCCATGGCGGCACGAGAGCGGTTGTCATCGCGCCCGTGCTGCTCCAGATGGACTGTGAGCACGGCAAAGCGCTCGCGCAGCAGGCGAACGCGGCGCGCCACCTCTTCCGGGTCGGGCCCGGTGTCAACGACGGCGACGTCTTCTTCCTCCGCCGCGACCACGGCCTCCTCAACTTCAGACGCGACGTCGCCCTCGGCGACCGACTCCTGGACCTGAACTTCAACCGCGGCGACCGCAGCAGGCGTTGGTACCAAGTCCGCGTCGGGGTCGTTGAATCCCGAAATGACGTCGGCCAGGCGGGTCTCCTCGCGCTCGACCCGCTCGAAGATCTCGATCAGCTTCTGCACGGACTTCGGGTAGACGGAGAGCGATGACAGGACCTGATTCAGACCCTCTTCAATGCGCTTGGCAATCTTGAGCTCACCCTCGCGCGTGAGCAGTTCCACCGTGCCCATCTCGCGCATGTACATGCGCACCGGGTCGGTAGTACGGCCGAACTCGCTGTCGACACTCGCGATGGCCGCGGCGGCAGCCTCAGCCGCATCGTCGTCCGACACCGCGTTGTCACTCAAGGTCTGGTCGATCATGTCCGGGGCGGTCTCGTGGACCGCAATCCCCATGTCATTGATCATCCGAACGATGTCTTCGATCTGTTCGGGCTCGACGATACCGGGAGGGAGGTGGTCGTTGACCTCGGAGTAGGTCAGGAACCCCTGCTCTTTGCCCTTGGCGATGAGCTGCTTCAGCTGGGACTGTTGCTGTTCTTGATCCATGGGTAACCTTGCCATTCTCTGGTTAACTTATCAGGCAAACATGGCCGGCCGGACATGCTCAGCCAGACGTTTTTCGTCTATGCGGTGAACTCATCATTTTAGCACGAAAATCTGATTTCTGGTAAAACAATTGAGCCATTCCAATGCCCAGCATCAACGCCGGCGCGTTCGCGCCTGTTCGGCCTCGCGGTCCATCTGCTCGCGCATCTCGTCGCTCCAGTCCGCGGTGCTGCGCCGATTCAGCGGGCGCAGGCGCTCGGCATCCCGCACGTCCTTGCCCAGGCCCTGCAGGGCACCGATCAGCTCGGCCGCCAGTCCATCGACCGGAATGTCGTCCAGAAAAGGCGTCACACTCAACCGCTGGAGATAGTCGAAATGCGGATGCTCGCGCCAGCGCTCGATCAGCGTCCCCTTGTTGATGGCCGGATAGGCACTGACGGTGTCCAACAATTGGGCCAGAGTCTGCACCCCGGGACCGTCACAGCGGCGCCAGTCATCCTCTTGGGCCAGCGCCACGGGCGCAAGTTCAGGGTGATCGAGCAACAGGGCGATGGCCAGGGCGACACGAGTCGGACGGGTCGGACGCTGCACCGAGGGACTCGCCCGACGCCGGGCGCCGGGCGCCGCGCCACGTCTGGGCTCGATCCCCGCCAGGGCCGCCAGACGCCCCTCCAGCATATCCCGGTAGATGCCGTCGGGTACCTTCGAGATCAATGGCTTTGCCAGGGTCACGAGACGGGCACGACCGTCCCGGCTGACCATGTCGACCTGTCCCGACAGGTGGTCGAAAAAGACCTCGGAGAGTGGCGCCGCGGACCCCAGACGTTGCTCGAAGGCGGCTTGGCCCTCGGCGCGGACCAGGGTATCCGGGTCTTCCCCCTCGGGCAGAAAGAGAAAGCGCAACGACTGGTTGCCGGTGGCCAACGGCAGGGCCGCCTCCAAGGCCTTCCAGACGGCCGCGCGCCCGGCATTGTCCCCGTCGAAGCAGAACACCAGTTCCGGGGCGCAGCGGAGCAGCACCTGAAAATGCTCTGATGTGGTGGCGGTTCCCAGGGTCGCAACCGCGTAGTCGATGCCGAATTGGGCCAGCGCGATGACATCCAGATACCCTTCCACCACCAGCAACCGCTCCAGCTTGCGCCGCGCCTGCTGCGCCTCGTAGAGGCCGTAGAGTTCGCGGCCCTTGTGGAAGACCGGTGTCTCCGGCGAGTTCAGATACTTCGGCCTGCCGTCGCCGAGCACCCGGCCGCCGAAGCCGATCACGCGCCCCCGGCGGTCGCGAATCGGGAACATGATGCGACTGCGGAAGCGGTCATAGCGCTTACCGTCCTGCTCGGTGATGAACCCGGCCTGGGACAGTCGTTCGCGGGCCGCCGCGTCAGCACCGAGCCTGGCCAGGAGGAAATCCCACCCAGAGGGCGCGAAGCCGAGGCCGTAGCGGGCGGCGATCTCCTCGCTCAAACCCCGGCCCTTCAGGTACGCGACGGCCTGGGGTGCCTCCGGGTGCTCGTGCAGTTGGCGACGGTAGAGTTGGGCGGCCTGTTCCAGCAGGGCATAGAGCGGCGCCTGGTCCGGGCCGGTCGGGGTCGCGGGCCCCTCGGTCGGGACCTCAAGCCCGGCTCGCCGGGCCAGGTCCTCGATCGCCTCGCGGAAACCCAGACGGTCGTACTCCATGAGGAAGCCGATGGCGGTCCCATGCGCACCGCAGCCGAAGCAGTGGTAGAACTGCTTTTCACGGCTAACCGTAAAGGACGGCGACTTCTCGTCGTGGAAGGGGCAGCGTGCCTGATAGTCCTTCCCGCCCTTGCGCAGTTGAATGCGCCCGGCGATCAGATCGACGATGTCGGTGCGGACGAGGAGATCGTCGATAAACTGCGAGGGGATTCTGCCGGCCATGCGTTGGCGTTAGCGCAGTCGCGGGAAACCTGTGAGCGTGTGGCGAACCCCGTCAGACCTCAAGGCGGCGCTTCACCTGGGCACTTACGGCACCCATGTCGGCACGGCCCTGAACCTGAGGCTTGAGGAGCGCCATGACCTTGCCCATGTCGCTCAGCGCTGCGGCGCCGCTCTGCGTGACCGCTGCCTCGACCAGGGCGGCCAACTCGGCCTCGTCCAGTGCTCGGGGCAGGTAGCCCTGGATGACCTCGACCTCAAAACGCTCCACATCGACCAGGTCCTGGCGGCCGGCCGCGCCGAACTGCTCGATGGAGTCGCGCCGCTGCTTCATCATTTTATCGAGCACGGTCAACACCTGGGTGTCGTCCAGTTCGATACGCTCGTCAACCTCGCGCTGTTTCACCGCGGCGAGGATGAGCCGGATGACCCCGAGGCGGGTCTTCTCGCCCGCCTTCATGGCGGTCTTCATGTCGGCCTGGATTTGAGCCTTGAGCATGGGTATCTCAGCGGGGGTGGACTGCTGAACGAATAAAGGCCGCCGACCCCGGCGCCGCTGCACGACGGGCGCACGACCGGTTGGGGGACCGATCCCGGGAGGGCGGTAGGACTGGAACGACCGCGGAAACGCTGGCCGCGAGGGATGGGCGAGGCCGATCGGACGCGATCAGTACGGACGTTCCCAGCGACGAGACTCGCGCTGCAACTTCTTGTGGTGACGCTTAACAGCGGCCGCCTTCTTGCGCTTGCGCTCGGAGGTGGGCTTCTCGTAGAACTCACGACGACGAACCTCGGCGAGTACACCTGCCTTTTCGCAGGAGCGCTTGAACCGCCGCATGGCGACTTCGAATGGCTCGTTTTCTTTGACGCGGACGCTGGGCATGGGGTCCTTGTGTCTCCATGGAGGATGTGTTGGGCTGAAATCTAGCCTGACGATTTTAGCCGAAAGAGGCGGGTGATTGCAAAGGGAGAGAGCCCGCTCGGGCAATCGGCCCGCACCGCGGACTTTAAACCGTTGATCGCTGGCTGCCAGATCCCCGCTCAGGGTCATGTCGTGTTCGCGATGTTGCGCCGGAGGGTGCAACCTGTTTCCTGGTGGCGTGCTACGCAGTGCGTCCACCCGTCAGTGGACCACCGCGGACAGGATCAGCGTCTCGAACAGGCTAGTACCTCGCGATGGAATAGCTCGGACCATTTCAGGTTAGGCTTCCAGCGGCTTACCCTGGTATGTCCAGAGGAAAGGCTTGGCCATCGCCTCATTGAAGTAGTCGATGAATTTGTTGGTTTTATCGCATAGATCTTCGACCGAAAAAAAATTTCCTCGTCGAATAATTTTGCGGACCAAGATCGAGAACAAAATTTCAATCTGATTCAGCCATGAACAGTATTTAGGCGCGAAGTAAAAGACAATGCAATGCGTGGGATCGCAAAGAAGCGCTTGGCGCGTCGCCATGGACTCGAGAATTCCACACTTGCCTTTG
>JADNEJ010000398.1 GCA_016292295.1 Candidatus Thiodictyon intracellulare | reverse complement strand
CAGCAACGGGTGGGTGGCGAACGCCCGGCATCTGGGCTAAAGTTTCTCGCGGCAGAACCTTCGGACATTTTTTACTACCCTGGGTTAGTTTGCACTTCCAAGGGTATGAAAGCTCGGAGGTCCTGCCAACCTCTTCGACGCTTATGACCGACTTTCGCGCTTTGTTTTGGGCGGATTTATGATCAAGGCCCTCCAGGACTATGACGTGATGGTCGCCCTGGACGGAGAGACGGCCCTGGAGTTTGGAGTTGCTCGAACGCGAAACACCCGACGTGATCCTCCTGGACATCGTCATGCCGGGGATGGGCGGCTTCGAGGTCTGCCGCCACATTAATAAGGAGCGGGACGACCTGAGCGTTATCCCTATCCTCTTCATCACCAGCCGCACCGATGAGGCCAGCATCATCCGGGCCTTCGACATCGGCGGCAGCGCCTATGTGACCAAGCTCTTCCGCAGCAAAGAACTCCTGGCACGGGTGCGCATCCAGGTGGAATACCGGCGCGCCATGCAACAACTGCGCACCATGGCCGTTACCGATAGCCTGACCGGACTCGCCAACCGCCGCGCCTTCTTCACCGGCGGTCTGCGCCAGCTCAACGAGGCGCGCGCCCGAGCACTGCCCCTGGCGGCCATGATGCTCGACATCGATCACTTCAAGCACGTCAATGACCAGTACGGTCACGCTCGCGGCGACGAGGTCCTAAGACGGGTGGCCGACACCCTGCGCGACGAGACCGACCGTCACGACCTTTGCGCACGCGTCGGCGGTGAGGAGTTTGCCCTGCTGGTCGCCCTGCCCGACGACACCCAGACCGCGGCACGGGCGGAGCGTCTGCGCCGACATCTGGCCCTGTCGTTCACCGTAAGCATCGGCGTATCCGCCCTGACGGCCGATTGCCACAGCCTGGAAGCACTGCTAACCCAGGCCGATGACCGCCTCTATGCCGCCAAGCGCGGAGGGCGCAACCGGGTCTGCGTCCGCGCGTGATTGGACGCAGGGGCGTCCCGCCCCTGCGTCCTTAACGTACCGGCGCCGGCGGCACCGCTTCCATATGCCAGATGTCACGGTTGTACTCCCCGATAGTGCGGTCGGAGGAGAAGTGCCCGCTGTGGGCGGTATTGAGGATACTCATGCGTAACCAGCGCTCGCGATCACGATAGGCCGCCGCGGCGCGCTCCTGGGCATCGATATAGGCGCGGAAATCGGCGGCGGTCATCCAGGGGTCGTAAGGGTTGCGGATGCTGTGGATGACGGCGTCGAAGATACCCCCCTCGAACTGATTGAAATGGGCCGAATCCAGCAGGTTCATCACCTCCAGCAGCGCCGGGTCATGGGCGATTATGCTGTTGGGATCGTAGCCGTGGCGGCGGTATTCTACCTCGGCCGCGGTGAGGCCAAAGAGGAAGAAATTCTCATCGCCGACCTTTTCCCGGATCTCAATGTTGGCCCCATCCAGGGTACCGATGGTAACGGCCCCGTTCATCATGAACTTCATGTTGCCGGTGCCGGACGCCTCCTTGCCGGCCGTGGAAATCTGCTCTGACAGATCAGTACCGGGGGCGATTACCTCCATCAGTGAGACCCGATAGTCAGGGATAAAGGCGACCCGCAATTTCCCCTCAGTGGCTGGATCACGATTGACCACCGCGGCCACATTGTTGATCAACTTGATAATCTGCTTGGCCATGCAATAGCCGGGGGCGGCCTTGCCGCCGAACAGGACGCATCTGGGGGTCCAGTCCCGGGTGTCGCCGTGCTTGATGCGGTTATACAGATGGATCACATGCAGGATGTTCAGGAGTTGACGCTTGTACTCGTGGATGCGCTTAACCTGGACGTCGAACATGGCGTCCAGCGGAAAATCCACCTGGCAGAGTTGCACCACGGTCTGCGCCAGCCGCGCCTTGTTCGCTTGCTTGATGTCATGCCAGCGCGCTCGAAACGCCGCATTCTCGGCATCGGGGGCGAGCTGCCCCAGTCGGTCCAGGTCACGCACCCAGCCGTCATTGATGATCTCGTCCAGCAGCGCCCGCAATCCGGGGTTGCACAGCGCCAACCAGCGCCGCGGCGTGACCCCGTTGGTCTTGTTGTTGAACTTGTGAGGCCACAGCTCGTAGAAATCCTTGAACAGCCCCTCGACCAAGAGCCGGGAGTGCAGGGCCGCCACGCCATTGACCGAGATGCTGCCGACGATGGCTAGATACGCCATTCGCACCTGCCTGACATCACTTTCCTCGATCAATGACATACGACGCTGGCGGCCGCTGTCGCCGGGCCAGCGACTGGCTACCTCGGCAAGGAAGAGGGCGTTGATCTTATAGATGATCTCCAGGGGCCGTGGCAGGAGTTGCTCGAACAACCACACTGGCCAGCGCTCCAGGGCCTCGGGCAGCAGGGTGTGATTGGTATAGGCCATGGTCTTGCTGGTGATGGCCCAGGCGGCCGCCCAGTCCAGTCCGTGGTCGTCCATCAGTTGGCGCATCATCTCTGCCACCGAGATGGCCGGGTGGGTGTCGTTCAACTGGAAACAGTTTTTCGCGGCGAACTGGGTGAAATCCTTGCCGTTGAGCCGGACCCACTCGCGCAGCACGTCCTTGATGCTGGCGCTCGCCAGGAAAAACTGCTGCCGCAGGCGCAGTTCCTTGCCGTTCTCGCTCGCGTCATTGGGGTAGAGCACCATGGTGATATGCTCGGCGGCGTTTTTCTGGGCCACCGACTCCGGATAGCTGCCGGCATTAAATTCGCCCAAGTCGAACTCATCGGTGGCGGCCGCCTTCCACAGGCGCAAGGTATTTATGGTGTCGTTCTCATACCCTGGGATCGGGATATCATAGGGCACCGCCAGCACGTCGTGGGTATTCACCCAGCGCACCGCGGGACGCCCGTCGTGATCCTTGTAGTGCTCGGTATGGCCGCCGAACTGGATGCGCTGGGTATACTCCGGGCGGCGCAGCTCCCAGGGATTGTCGTCGCGCATCCAATGGTCCGGCTCCTCCAACTGCGCGCCGTCCTTGATCAACTGGCGGAACATGCCGTATTCGTAGCGCAGGCCGTAGCCCTTGACCGGCAGTTGCAGGGTGGCGCAGGAGTCCAGGAAGCAGGCGGCCAGCCGGCCCAGGCCCCCGTTGCCGAGCCCGGCATCCGGTTCGCAAGCGGCTAGCTCCTCCAGGTGCAGGCCCATCAGGCTGAGCCCGTCCTCGGTGACCGCGTCTACCCCGAGATTCAGGAGCGCATTGGACAGGGTGCGTCCCATCAAGAACTCCAGCGACAGATAATGGGTGCGCTTGCAGTTCGCCTCGTCGTGAGCCTGGCGGGTGCGCTTCCAGCGCTCCAACAGACGATCACGTAACGTGTTCGCAAGGGCCTTGTAGGTGTAGTAGGCGGAGCGACAGTCGCGGTCGCGGCCCAGGGTGTGGGAGTAGTAGCGGCGGAAATCTTCGGAGATCCCCTCGGTGTCCATCGCCAGGGGCGGGGTCGCGAAGAGTTGCTCGTTCGGCTCGCTGCGGCGCAGTTGGGTGTGGGCAGGCGTGGGCATCCGGTGATCCTGTGGTGGCCTTAAGGCAAGGTGGACTGAGTGAATGGAAGCGAATTCTACAAGCAAACATTGCGCCGAAGTAAGGGGCACGTTGACAGCGGCCGGGCGACCGGGGTATTTCCGGTTGCCAGACCGCGCGGCTGTGCAAGAATGGCGCGAAGTGTCCCCTATCCGCTCTCACAGGTAACACAGACGATGCAATGGGAAACCGTCATCGGTCTCGAGATCCACACCCAGCTCGCGACCCAGTCCAAGATCTTCTCGGGGGCGCCCACCCGCTTCGGGGCCCCACCCAACACCCAGGCGTGCGCCGTAGACCTGGGCCTGCCCGGCGTGCTGCCGGTCGTCAACCGCGAGGCGGTGCGGCTCGCGGTGCGCTTCGCCAAGGCGATCGACGCCGAGCTCGCGCAGCGTTCGGTCTTCGCCCGCAAGAATTATTTCTATCCGGACCTGCCCAAAGGCTACCAGATCAGCCAGTACGAGGCCCCCATCGTCGGCGAGGGCCGGGTGGAGATCGTGCTGGCGGACGGCACGGTGCGCGAGATCGGGGTCACCCGGGCACACCTAGAGGAGGATGCCGGCAAATCGCTGCACGAAGATTTCCACGGCTGCACCGGCATCGATCTCAACCGGGCCGGCACGCCGCTCCTGGAGATCGTCTCGGAGCCGGACCTGCGCTCGGTGGCCGAGGCCGTGGCCTACACCAAGAAGATCCACCAGATAGTGCGCTGGAATGGGATCAGCGACGGCAACATGCAGGAGGGGTCCTTTCGTGTGGATGCCAATGTGTCGGTGCGGCCAGCGGGCCAGAGCACGCTGGGTACCCGGGCCGAGATCAAGAACATCAACTCCTTCCGCTTCCTGGAGCGGGCAATTCAGTTCGAGGTGGAGCGCCAGATCGATCTGATCACGGCCGGCGGCCAGGTCATCCAGGAGACTCGACTCTACGACCAGGACCGCGATGAGACCCGCACCATGCGCGTTAAGGAGGAGGCCAACGACTACCGCTACTTCCCGGACCCCGACCTGCTGCCGGTTCAACTCGACGACGCCTTCATCGCGACGGCCACGGCGGACTTGCCCGAACAGCCGGACGCCATGCGCGAGCGCTTTCAAACCGACTTCGGTCTCTCGGACTACGACGCCGATCTGCTAACCGCTGACCGCGAACTGGCCGCCTTCTTCGAGGCGGTGACCGGCACGACCGGCGAGCCCAAGCTCGTGGCCAACTGGATCGGCGGTGAACTGACGGCGGCACTCAACAAGTCCGGTCTGGAGATCGGCGCGAGCCCGGTGTCGGCGACCCAACTGGCCGGGCTGATCCGCCGCATCCAGGACGGGACCATCTCCGGCAAGATCGCCAAACAGGTCTTCGAGACACTCTGGACCAGCGGCGGCGACGCGGACCAGGTAATCGCCGACCAGGGGCTGACCCAGATCACCGACAGCGGCGCCATCGAGTCACTGATCGACACCATCATCGCCGCCAACCCGGATCAGGTGGCGCAGTACCGGGCCGGCAAGGACAAGGTGTTCGGCTTCTTCGTCGGCCAGGTCATGAAGCAGAGTCAGGGCAAGGCCAATCCGCAGCAGGTTAATGATCTGCTCAAACGCAAGCTCATGCCCTGATCCGCCGACGCCTCCTGCGAGCGCTGCACCCCAGTGCGGCGCGCTCTATCGGCCAGAAGCAACGACTGCACCAGCCCTGGACCGGACGCGAAGAGCCCGGGCCACTCCGTTATCCGGTACTGGCGCGGCGATTTTTCAGACCACGCTTTCAAGAATGCGATGCCTGGGATTTTGTGAACCGAGCCGCAGGCAACCGGCTGCGTTTCAGAGGAAAAGGTGTTCATTCCATCCATTACCATCGGTTTTGGCGCGGGTAGTGGCAAGCTGCCGGCCCGGAAGCCGTCGTGGTGCTGACCCATGATCGCCCTATGATTCCGTCGTCCGACCGTCGCAGTGTTTCTGGTCCGCCGCTGCGTCGGCGTGGGTATACTCAGCTAATGCAAAATTTTCGGTTTCCTCACCGACCGGTTATTTCAAAGT
>JADNEJ010000337.1 GCA_016292295.1 Candidatus Thiodictyon intracellulare | reverse complement strand
GGGGTCCCCGGGCGCCGACCGGGCGGTGCGCCGGTGAGCGTGCGCCGCGAGCCCTGGCGGCGCCGGCCGTGGCGGCGGCGCCAGGGCCGGCTCATCAGCGCCGCCGGGGGTGTCCACCGCATCCGCTACGTCCCCTGACACCGCGGGGACATCGGTCTCGCCAGCGGGTGCTTTCTGACCGCCATTCCCCTCCCACGGCAACCGCGTGCTCCGTAGCCGCGAACTGTTGGAGGGGGTCTGCCAAAGCCGCTCACGCGCCGCCTTCAGATTCCTGCCAGCGCCTTGCCCAACAACGCCCGCACCTGCGCGGGCGTGAGCGTCTCCAGATCAGAGTCGTCGAATTGTCTGAGGTCGTGATCGCTCAGGTGCATGGTAGTGGCGTGGCGGCGCTTGCCCGCTCCCGCTTAGGAGGTTGCGGTATTATGTAGCAAACACAAATGATTATTTATTCAGTGACTTGACTACGACTTTCCGATTCTTAGCCAGCGCCGGCACCCGGGTTTCTCACCGAAATCTGGGAGATCCCGGCGCCCACCCGCCCGCCCGCATCGCACTGAGTTGCCGCCAGATTCTGCGTAACAAATTGATTCGATAACTATGTACAGTTGCTACATAATGCCGATATTCTGGCACAGCCGTCGAGCTGTGTCGCGTAAGCTTATGATCGTCGACGAGAGCTAAGAACCGGGGGGGCTAAACGGCTACGGTCTTCAAGGCGTGCGACCTGGTGCACGCCCTCCTGCCAGCGCGGTTGCTCGTGCAGGCGCTCGCGGGTCAGGCGCCCGCGCCCGTGCATGCGCCGCAGGCGCAGTTGGGCGGTCGGGTCGGTCTGGTCCTGGAAGGCCGCGACGATTGCGTCGGCCGCCGGCCGATTGTTGCAAATCAGGAGCATGTCGCAGCCGGCCCGGGTGGCCACCTGGGCGCGCTCCACATAGTCTCCGCCGGCCCCGGCAGCGGCCATGTTGAGGTCGTCGCTGAAGATGACGCCGGCGAATCCCAGGCGTTCGCGCAGCACCTGCTGGAGCCAGAACGGTGAGAACCCGGCGGGTTCCGGGGCCAGGCGCGGATAGACCACATGGGCCGGCATCACCGCCTCCAATCCGTGCTCGATCAGCCGCCGGAAGGGGACCAGGTCGGCGGCCAGGAGGTCCGCTAGGTCCCGCTCGTCGCGGGGTAACTGCGTGTGCGAGTCCGCGGCCACGCCGCCATGCCCGGGGAAGTGCTTGCCGACCGCGGCCATGCCGGCCAGCCGCACCCCGGCCGCCCAGGCGCTCGCCAGGGCGCAGACCTGCTCCGCACCGGACCCGAAGCCGCGGTCGCCGATCACTTGGCACAGGCCCCGGTCCAGGTCCAGCACCGGGGCGAAGCTGAAGTCCACCCCGACCACCTGCAATTCCGCGGCCATCAGCCAGGCCACTGCGGTACAGGCGGCGCAGGCTCTGCAGGGGTCCTGGGCGTAGAGCGCACCGAGGCACCCGGCTGGGGGCAGGCGGGTGAAGCCCTCGCGAAAGCGCTGCACTCGGCCCCCCTCCTGATCCACCCCGATTAGGAGCCGCGGCTCGCGTAGGGCATGGATGGCCGCGGTCAGCTCCATGAGCTGGGTCGGATCACAATAGTTGCGGGCGAAAAGGATAACCCCGCCGACCGCCGGGTGGCACAGCAGGTCGCGGTCCTCGGGGGCCAGTTGCGTGCCCGCCAGGTCGACCATGATCGGACCCAGTGACATGGTCAGTTCCCCCCGTCCGGGCGGTCGGGGACTTGGTTCCATACCGGGGTTGCAGCGGGTAGCGCGTGTCGTGGTGGCATCTGATTGCCCGTGGCCAGTGGCCGAGTGCCTGTCACCCGGTCCTTGGTCAGTGTTTTTAGCACAGCAGCGACCGCCTGTCTGCGGTGAAGCGGGGGAGGGCGCTGCGCCCGCGCGTTACCCCCGCTGCCGGCGACCATCCCTGGGTCATTCGGGCCTAGCCTTACCGCGGACCGCTCGGGGCTCGTCAGGCGCCACAGTCGATAGGCCGCCAGCGCGAAGCAGGCGGTGCCGAGCGCCGTTAGTGATTGCTCGGTACAGTGCATGGCAAGCGTCTTGGGATTCATCATGGCGATCGGCTGCAACGCAAAGATCATCAGCAGATTGACCGCGAACAGGAGCGCCGTACCCAACCAGCGTATGCTCAGAGCGGCGCCGATCAGCAGCAGGCTGGCGGCCAGATTGCCGAGACTGGCGAGTACCAAAAGCGGCAGGAACCGGCCCCGCGGGACCTGGAGTAACCAGTGCCGCAGCGCCGCCGCGGCAAAGGTGATCGCCACCGCGGCCAGGGCGACCTGCCACAGTCCCACGGGGACCGGTCGCCTCCGCTGGCCCAGCACCGCGCCCCACAGGGCCACGGCCAGCAGGGCGAAGCCGGGGGCCATCAGCGGGAACAGGGCGTTGGCCAGCCAGACCAGGTCCGTCCCGGTAGTCGCGGCGATCAGCTTCCAGGACGCCTTCGCCAGTCCGCCAGCCAGGATCAGCACAGCGCCCAGGAGTGCGAGCCGGTAGTCCGACGGGTCCTGGTTTGCCGTGTAGCGCGTCAGTAACCACAGGGCAAGGCCGGTCAGTGCAACCGGCAGGAAGTTGAACAGGCTGAGCGAGAGCGGGAAGGCAGAAAGATCGGACATGAGTCGTCACCAGGGCCTGGGCTGGGCATTCAAAGCCTACATGGTAAAAACCGCATGGTTAGGAAACGATGCCGCGCGGCACCGGCGGCTGCAAGTTCAAGGCCAGGATGCCTTGAGAGCGGTGGTCCTCGCGCCGTCGGAGAGATTCCGTCACTATTGCACCGATGGCAAGCCCTTCCGGGGGCTGGTCCCGGCTGCGGTGCCTTTGGTTTTTACGCGCCCTGCCCCGATGTACAACGCAGTGCGGCGTGGCGCCGGGCCGCGCACTGTGGTGCCCCATGTTGCGAGGATCGATCGGATGATGAATGCCAAGAACTTGAATATACTGCTCTGGGTCGCCGTGTCTCTGTGCCTGGTAATGATGCTCAACGGCCTGACCGGACCCGGACAGGTAGAGGCTAGGAATCTGAGTTACAGCCAGTTCCTTTTGGAACTCGGGGACGGCTCCATCCAAGAGGTGCGTATTCAGGACCAGACCATCAAGGGCACGCGCACGAACGGCAGCCGCTTCGAGACCTTCAACCCCGGCGACCACGGGCTCGTGGCCGATCTGCTCAAGAACGCCGTGACCATCCGCGCCGAACCCCCGTCTCAGCCCAGCATCGTCGGCCAATTGCTGTCCGCCTGGCTGCCCTTCGTGGTACTGGTCGGCGTCTTGGTCTGGTTCATGCGCCGCGGCGGCGCGGGCGGCGGTGGACCCGGGGGCATCTTCGGTTTCGGCAAGAGCCGCGCCCGCCAGCACGCCGAGGGCGACATCAAAGTGACGCTGCGCGACGTAGCCGGCTGCGAGGAGGCCAAGGACGAGGTCGGCGAACTGGTCGAGTTCCTGCGCAACCCCCAGCAATTCTCGAATCTGGGCGGACACATCCCGCGCGGCGTGCTGATGGTCGGCCCGCCGGGAACGGGCAAGACCTTGCTGGCGCGGGCCATCGCCGGCGAGGCCAAGGTGCCCTTCTTCAGCATCTCGGGCTCGGACTTCGTGGAGATGTTCGTCGGTGTTGGCGCCTCGCGCGTGCGTGACCTCTTCGAGCAGGCTAAAAAGAGCCCCCCCTGCATCATCTTCATCGATGAGATCGACGCCGTGGGCCGCCGCCGCGGTGCCGGCCTGGGTGGTGGGCACGATGAACGTGAGCAGACCTTGAACCAACTCCTGGTCGAGATGGACGGCTTCGCCGGCAACGGGGGCATCATTGTGATCGCAGCAACCAACCGCGCCGACGTGCTGGACCCGGCGCTGCTGCGCCCCGGGCGTTTCGACCGCCAGGTCGTGGTCGGCCTGCCGGACCTGAGCGGCCGCACCGCCATCTTGGAGGTCCATATGCGCAAGGTGCCCCTGGTCGATGACGTGGTCGCCCGCACTATCGCGCGCGGCACCCCCGGCTTCTCCGGGGCGGATCTCGCCAACCTGGTCAACGAGGCGGCCCTATTCGCCGCCCGGGCGGGGCTTACCGCCGTCAACATGCAGATGTTCGAGAAGGCCAAGGACAAGATCATGATGGGTGCGGAGCGCCGCAGCATGGTGATGTCCGATACCGAGAAGAAGCTCACCGCCTACCATGAGGCCGGTCACGTCATCGTCGGACGCCTGGTGCCGGAACACGACCCGGTGCACAAGGTCAGCATCATCCCGCGCGGCCGGGCCCTTGGCGTCACCCTGTTCCTGCCGGAGCGTGACCGCTACAGCATGAGCAAGCGCCAATTGGAGAGCCAGATCTCCAGTCTGTTCGGCGGGCGCCTGGCGGAGGAGTTGGTCTTCGGGCCTGAGCATGTCACCACTGGCGCCTCCAACGACCTGGAGCGCTCGACCGGCATCGCCCGCAAGATGGTTACCCGCTTCGGCCTCTCGGACAACCTGGGGCCCCTGGCCTATGCCGACGAAGAGGGTGAGGTCTTCCTGGGTCACTCGGTTACCCAGCAGCGCCAGATCTCTACCGACACCGCACTCGCGATCGACCACGAGGTCCGGATTATCGTCGACCGTAACTACCAGCGCTCCAAGGACTTGCTGCTAGCGAACATGGACAAGCTCCATCTCATGGCTGAGGCCCTCCTGCGCTTCGAGACCATCGACCGCGATCAGATCGAAGACATCATGAGCGGCCGCCCGGTGCGCGAGCCGCTCGAAGACAGCGCCCAGCCCACGCCGGCCTTGAGCAGTAGAGCCTCGAGCGGCGGCCAGTCCCGCGGCGAGCCGCCGATCGTCGGCGGCCGGTGGGCGGTCGGGTCTGACCCGGACGTTTCGCAGGGGGGCAGACCATCGCGCGCAAGTTCACCGGGCGGAAGGTGGCTGAGATCCTGAGGCAGAAAAGAGGGGGAATACGCCAAGCCGCTCTTCCCGGCGGCTCGCCGGGATGGGAAGAGTTCAGTCAGATGATTTGGGAGCAAGTGGAGGGAGGCCGTCGGCGACGAGTCGGGCTTCAAAGTTGTCCGCAAATTACTCACTAGTACCTCGCGATGGAATGGCTCTGACCACTTCCGGCTAGGCTGCCAGCGGCTTTCCCTGGTATGTCCAGCGGAAAGGTTTGGCCATTGTCTCATTGAAGTAGTCGATGAATTTGTTGATTTTATCGTATAGATCTTCGATCGAAAGAAAATTTCCTTGTCGAATAATTTTGCGGGCCAAGTTCGAGAACCAAATTTCAATCTGATTCAGCCATGAATAGTGTTTAAGCGTGAAATAAAAGACGACGCGATGCGTGAGATTGCAAAGAAACGCTTGGTGCGTCGCCATGGACTCGAGAATTCCACACTTGCCTTTGACGCTGAGGTCACCGTTAAAGCCGATGGCATCCGCGACTAAACGCACGACGGATTCTGCGGAATGCGTATTGAGATTGTCCATGACGAGGTACAACTGCGATTCCGCCGGGCACGCAGCAAAAATGGAGGATAGGAAACGCGCGAAATCGTCTTCGGTTCGCGTCTGGCCGAGTTGCCGAGTC
>JADNEJ010000150.1 GCA_016292295.1 Candidatus Thiodictyon intracellulare | reverse complement strand
CTCGCGCTGGTCGCGCGTACGCCGGTGGGCGGCACGCAGCTCGGCGAGTTGTTCGTGTTCGGTGGAGAGGGTCTAGTCGATCATAGGGACGATAATATATCGATGTCGGCCAGTTACGCTAGGGTCCTGAGAGAAAATCTCAGATGAGAGATGTGTATGAACTCGAATACGAGCGATGTGATCGTGGTCGGCGGCGGTATGATCGGTACCGCCTTCGCCCTGGCCTGCGCCGGTCAAGGGCTTGGCGTCACGGTGGTGGAGGCCCGGACGCCGTGGCGCACCTGGCCGGCCGGTGAGGTGGATCTGCGAGTCTGCGCCCTGTCGCGCGCCAGTGAGCGCATCCTGCGTCGGCTCGGCGCCTGGGTGTGGATCATTGAACTGGGGGTCAGCCCTTATCGGCAGATGCGGGTCTGGGACGTGGGGAGCGGGGGCAGCATCCATTTCGATGCCGCCGACCTGGGCGAGCCGGACCTAGATCACATCGTCGAAAACCGGGTGCTGCAACTTCAGCACGCGCAGCGCTATGTGGAGCCGGGGCTCGCCCTGATCGGTGACGCGGCGCTGCCCATGCCATACACCCATTGGCAGAACAGGGCGTCAACCTGGGGCTCCGGACGCCGCGCAACTGGCCGCCGCCCTGGACCTGGCCCGGCAACGGCGCCGTGACCTCGGTTTGCTCTGGACGCTGCGCCGTTATGAGCGCGCCCGCCGCGCCGCGCCGCCGCGGGGACAAGCGCCCGCCGCGAGCCCGCCGCGAGGCGCGGACAATCTGGCGATGCTCGCCGCCATGGACGCGACGCCTTCAAACGGCTCTTCGGTACCGAATTTTGCTCTTGCGCCGGTGGCGGCGTGGCGGCAGGCACTGCGCGGCCTGGAGCTCTCCCTCACCGACCGCTGGGCGCCGCTCAACGCTCAAGCGATTTGCGAGCTCAAAGCTCAAGCGATTTGCGATCGATTGCTCCGTGTGGACCGTGCTCTAGGGCGCAATCCCGGCCTGGCGCGCTCCTGGCCCTGAGCTCTGGGTCCTCCACTGGGTCCAGCCGCTTTTCGGACTTGCAGCTAGCTGCAGCTAGCGCGTAGGCGCGTACTTGCAGCTGGCGCGTATTTTCTGTAGAATTTTTCTGTAGAATTTAACCCGAACCGGGGGAAGCCTCTAGCTCTGCTTGAGTGTGCGGTCCCGTCTGCCCGCGCCCGCGCCAGCACATCTGAAACCAGAACGAACGAGGGGGAGACCTATGACCGCCAAAAATGCCTTCTATGCACAATCCGGGGGCGTCACCTCGGTGATCAACGCCTCAGCCTGCGGCGTCATCGAGACGGCCCGCGCCCACCCCGACAAGATCGCCAATGTCTACGCCGGCCGCAATGGCATCATCGGCGCCCTGATTGAGGACTTGATCGACACCAACCTGGAATCCGCCGAGAACATCGCCGCACTGCGTTATACCCCCTCCGGCGCCTTCGGCTCCTGCCGCTACAAGCTGAAGAGCCTGGAGGCCAATAAGCGCGAGTACGACCGCCTGATCGAGGTTTTCAAGGCTCACAATATCGGTTATTTTTTCTACAACGGCGGCGGCGACTCCGCCGACACCTGCTACAAGGTCTCCCAACTCTCCGAGGCCCTGGGCTTCCCG
The DNA here is from genome assembly GCA_016292295.1 of Candidatus Thiodictyon intracellulare. Lineage (GTDB taxonomy): Bacteria > Pseudomonadota > Gammaproteobacteria > Chromatiales > Chromatiaceae > Thiodictyon > Thiodictyon intracellulare. The sequence goes on along the minus strand of JADNEJ010000150.1, from coordinate 3,968 downwards.
GTCCAGGCGATCCATGTCCCCAAGACAGTGGACAATGACCTGCCGATTACGGACAACTGCCCCGGTTTCGGCTCGGTGGCCAAGTACATCGCCACCTCGACGCTGGAGGCCTCGTTCGACGTGCGCTCCATGTGCGCCACCTCCACTAAGATCTTCGTGCTCGAGGTAATGGGGCGTCATGCGGGTTGGATCGCTGCCGCCGGGGCCCTGGTCGCCGATCAGGGCATCCCGGTTCTGACCCTGTTTCCTGAGGTGGAATTCGATCAGGACAAGTTCCTGGCCGCGGTCAAGGTCAAGGTGGCCGAGCACGGCTATTGCCTCATCTGCGTGTCCGAGGGTTGTCACTATCCCGACGGCCGTTTCCTGGCCGAACAGGGCACCCGCGACGCCTTCGGCCACGCCCAGCTCGGCGGGGCCGCCCCGGTGGTCGCGAACCTGGTCAAGGACGCCTTGGGCCACAAGTTCCACTGGGCGGTGGCGGATTATCTCCAGCGCGCCGCCCGTCACCTGGCCTCTAAGTCGGACGTGGAGCAGGCCTATGCCCTGGGCAAGACCGGGGTGGAACTGGCCATCGCCGGGCACAACGCCATAATGCCCACAGTAGTGCGCAAGTCCTCCTCCCCCTACGTCTGGGAGATCGGGCACGCACTCCTGTCCGAGGTCGCAAACGTGGAGAAGTTCATGCCGGCGGACTTCATCTCCGCGGATGGTTTCGGCATCACCGACAAGTGTCGCGATTATCTGTATCCGCTCATCCAAGGGGAGGACTACCCGCCTTATGAAAACGGCCTGCCCCGCTACGTCACCCTGAAGAACGCCCCGGTGCCCCGGAAACTCGGCACCTTCGCGCTTTGACGCGGCGGGTCCGGAGGGGGCCCCGCAGCTCCCTGCCCAGTGCCCGGCTTTCCCAAGAACAAGGTCCGCCATGGCCCCCGATCAGTCTCGCGACCCGATCTCCGCTCGATTGCACCCCGGCGGCAGTTATCGCTACACCGCCAAGGCGCGTATCCTAGGCGGGATCGGTCGCGGTCAGGGTCAGGAGGGCACTGGACGGGCTGATTTCGCAACGGGGCTCGAAGCCGCCTTCGATCCCCAACCAGGCCCCAACGTCAGTGGCGCCGCCCGGCCCACCGCGATCACAGCCTGAATTCGCCTATTTCTTAACGTTCTGAGGAATTTTCTATGTCATTCGGTACGACTTTTGCCATCCTGTGCGCCCTGGTGGCGATAGGATATGGCGTCTGGTCAGTCAAGTGGATCCTCGCGTTGCCCGACGGCACCGCGAGGATGCGCGAGATTGCCGCCGCCATCCAAGAGGGCGCTCAGGCTTACCTCAATCGCCAGTACACCACCATCGCCATGGTCGGCTGCATCCTCGCCGTCCTCATCCTGCTGTTCATGGGATGGGAGACCGCGCTCGGCTTCGTGATCGGTGCGGTGCTCTCCGGGGCGACCGGCTACATCGGCATGTACATTTCAGTGCGCTCCAACGTGCGTACCGCCCAGGCCGCTCATAATGGCCTGGATGCCGCGCTGCAGGTCGCCTTCCGCGGCGGTGCCATCACCGGTCTCTTGGTCGTCGGTCTGGGGCTCTTGGGCGTCGCCGGCTATTACGCCCTGCTGGGCGGTGCCGACGGGGATCAGCCGCACATCCTGCACGCACTGGTCGGCCTGGGCTTCGGCGGCTCGCTGATCTCCATCTTCGCCCGGTTAGGCGGCGGCATCTTCACCAAGGGCGCCGACGTGGGCGCCGACCTGGTGGGCAAGGTTGAGGCCGGCATCCCCGAGGATGACCCACGCAACCCGGCGGTCATAGCCGACAACGTGGGCGACAACGTGGGCGACTGCGCCGGTATGGCCGCGGATCTCTTCGAGACCTATGCGGTGACCACGATCGCCACCATGCTGCTCGGCTGGCTCCTGATCCAGGACACCGCCGCCGTCGTCTTCCCGCTGGTCCTGGGCGGCGTGTCCATTATCGCCTCGGTCGTCGGCACCTTCTTCGTCAAGGCGAAGGAAGGCGAGAAGATCATGAACGCCCTCTATCGTGGCCTGATCGTGGCCGGCGGCATCGCCGCGGTGGCCTTCCTGCCCTTGACCTTTCTGCTCAACCCGATCGGCAGTGGTGAGTATGCCGCGGTTCACAGCAACTTTTCCCTATACTTGGCCGCCCTGGTGGGGCTGGCCCTGACCGGACTGCTGGTGGTCATCACTGAGTACTACACTGCCACTGAGTACTCCCCGGTTCGTCACATCGCCGCCGCCTCCCAGACCGGCCATGCCACCAACATCATCGCCGGTCTCGGCGTTTCCATGAAGGCGACCGCCGCCCCGGTGCTGGTCATCTGCCTAGCGATCCTGACCTCCTTCTGGCTCGCCGGCCTCTACGGCATCGCCATCGCCGCCACTGCCATGCTCTCCATGACCGGCATCATCGTTGCGCTGGACGCCTATGGCCCGATCACCGACAACGCCGGTGGTATCGCTGAGATGGCCAAGATGGACGAGAAGATTCGCGCCATCACCGACCCTCTGGACGCGGTGGGCAATACCACCAAGGCCGTCACCAAAGGCTATGCCATCGGCTCCGCCGGTCTGGCGGCCCTGGTCCTGTTCGCCGACTACACCCATGCGCTGGGCGGCACGACGGAGTTCAGCCTGAATGACCCCATGGTGATCATTGGGCTCTTCATCGGAGGCATGGTACCCTATCTCTTCGGCGCCATGGCCATGGAGGCGGTCGGTCGCGCTGCTGGTGGCATCGTCAACGAGGTCCGTCGCCAGTTCCGCGAGATGCCCGGGATGATGGCCGGCACCCAGAAGCCTGACTACTCCCGCGCCGTGGATATGCTCACCAAGGATGCTATCCGTGAGATGCTGATCCCCTCCCTGCTGCCGGTGGGCCTGCCTATCCTGGTCGGCCTGATCTTAGGGCCGGTGGCCTTGGGCGGCATGCTGATCGGTACCATCGTCACCGGTCTCTTCGTGGCCATCTCCATGACCGCTGGTGGCGGTGCCTGGGACAATGCCAAGAAGTACATTGAGGACGGCAACTTCGGCGGCAAGGGCTCCGAGACCCACAAGGCGGCTGTTACCGGCGACACCGTCGGCGACCCCTACAAGGACACAGCCGGCCCGGCTGTGAACCCGCTGATCAAGATCATCAACATCGTGGCACTCTTGATCGTGCCGTTGCTGGCCTGATGAGCCCTAGCAGCCGCCGTGAAACTTGCGTCAGTGGGATTTACGGCTGTCGCCTGGACTAAAATCGGCGCTTGAGGCGCCTGGGAAAGCACCCGCACGGGTCCTTTCCCGCTTTATGAAATTAGGGGGCCGAGGTCTGTGAAGTTGCTCGATCTCAAATATTCGCTGGTCATCGAAGCGACGGAAAAACCTGATTTCTTGGCGTTTTATTTTCCTGACCTTCAGGGGTTTACGGGCGTTTGGTACTCTATCGAAGACTGCATTTACAAAGCCAGGTGGGGCATGGCAGAGCACCTTTCGGTTTTAAATGAAGGCGCGTTGCCGATCCTGCCGACAAATCCCGATCAGACCATTATTATTCAGAACGCACAACGAATTGCCGAGGCGGCTTAGTGCTGCAAGTGATAAGGGGTCAGCAAAATCGTAGCCGTTTAACCGCCTCTGTTTTTAGCCCTCGTGGACGATCATAAGCCTACGCGATACAGCTCGACGGCCGTGCCAGAATATGGCACGACCTCCTAATCGAAAGCGGGTAAGCGCCGCCAGGCGACTACTATGCACCTATGCACCTATGCACCTATGCACCTGAGCGATCACGACCTTAGACAATGCGACGACGCCGATCTGGAGACGCTCACGCCTGCGCAGGCGTGAGCGTTGTTGGGCAAGGCGCTGGCGAATCTGAAGGCGGCGCGCGAGCGGCTTAGGCGCTTGGGCAGACCCCCTCCAACAGTTCGCGGCCACCGAGCACGCGGTTGCCGTGG
>JADNEJ010000553.1 GCA_016292295.1 Candidatus Thiodictyon intracellulare | reverse complement strand
CCTCGGAACATACACTGTTGATGCCCCGCCTGCCTTCCCCTGCGTGTCTCCGCGTACCACGGCCACTGGCGGGTGCCGCCTGGCCGCGACGAGCAGCCGCCGCACCCCCTGCTCAGCACACGCTTCGGCACCGCCGTGGCGTCACGTGCGGGGCCGTCGCCCGACTGCAAAAATGGCTAAAGTCGAGTCTTGAAGAACCATTTTCATTATTTCTTGTGTTGCTGAGCGGCTTCTGTTGGAGACTCGTCTATCTCGACGGCATCCGCCTCGGCTTGCGGGATCGTACCTATGCCATGCTGTTCTGAGCGCTCGCCTTGAATATCGCCTGAGAGTTCCTGCATTCCGTGCTCGGCTATCGGCAGTCGGGCCTGGTCCTCCAGGTCGGGATCAATGTCCTGTGGGCGCTGTTCGACCTCGGGATCCTCTATACCTACTTTCCGCTACGGCAGGCAGTTGTTTCCCAAGAATCTGCGGCCCCATTGGTTTATGGTCTGGAGTCTCCTGGGTCTGGTCACCGCCTTTATCGTCCAGTATGGCTTCGTCGCGGAATTCTGGCTCATTGGCGGCCGGGCCTATGCCGCCTTCCTGCAAAATCTGCTGATGTCGATCCTCTTTATCGGCATGTTGATCCAGCGCGGTAGCAGCGACTGGCAAAGCCTGTTGATCGCAGTGAATAAATGGCTGGGCACACTGGCCCCGACGATCCTCTTCGACGTCCTGGGCGCCGAGAGGTTCACCGGTCCGAACGCCTTCATTCTGGCGCTCGGGCTCCTGTGCGGCGTGTTCGACCTGATCTATATCGCGATATTGGTCCAGACCAAGGCGCAGAAGCGGCGCGGCTGGCAGGCCGCGGTGCTGTTCTAGTGCCGCTCGGGCCGGCAGCGCGGTGTCCTGTTCCCGCCCGGTCCCTTCGATCCGCAAGCGTTGTCGCAATCGGCGCAATGGTTCGCAGTCCAGGGCATCGGCAAAGAGCGGGAGCGCCCAGCGGCGAAAATGGCCGCAGCGCAGGTTCAGTACCACCAGTGGAACATTGACGAAGGTCGATGGGACCAGACGGGCCTCGATCTGGGTCCCGCCGACCAAGACGATGGTCCAGGTGCCGTCGGCCTGCCAAGTGGCCGAGCGGGTTGACCAGGGCGCCCGGCCCAGGACCAGGACATAGACTTGATAGCTGAGGCTCAAGGCGACCGGGATCAGCAGCAATAGTGAGGCGGTCCCGGACAGCGCGAGGATGGCTGGCGGCCAGCAGATGGGTGATTGCGACGAAGGCTGCGAGTCGCCGGGAGAAACGAGGCTGGATCAGGAGCGGCGGTTGTTCACGATGGGAGGCCATAGATTGGCCCGGGTTTTGGTCAGGACTGCTGAGCGGCCACGACCGCGACGATATGCCGGATCAGGTCGTGTAGCCGTGGATCCTCGTGGACGCAGCGGGACATGAACCAATCGCTCAGGTCCTGGTCCTGCTGGGCAAGGAGGGTGACGAATTCGGCGCGGCGCCTTGGGTCCAGGTGCCGGTAGCCCTGGTCCAGGAAGGGCATCAGGAGGTGGTCCAGTTCCAACATGCCGCGGCGGCATTGCCAGCGCAGACGGCGGATCTCTGCGTCGGTGGTGCCGTTCTGGTTGGGGTCGACCATGGTTGAAAATCAGTTTGTAGGCTGGGTAAAGCGCAGCGAAACCCAGCAAGTAACGCCTGACCGAGGCGTCGAAGATGGATTTCGCTGCGCTCTACCCATCCTACATGAACCCCCCGCCCGGCCGCGGGCGGGGGGGTGATACTGGGCTATAACCCCTTCTCCAACATCATGTCCTTGATCCGCCCGATGGCGCGGGTGGGGTTCAGGCCCTTGGGGCAGACCTCGACACAGTTCATGATGGTATGGCAGCGAAACAGCTTGTAGGGGCCGTCCAGTGCGTCCAGTCGCTCTTCAGTGGCCTGGTCTCTGGTGTCGGCGAGGAAGCGCCACGCCTGGAGAAGGGCGGCGGGACCGTGGAATTTCTCCGGGTTCCACCAGAAGGAGGGGCAGGCGGTGGAGCAGCAGCCGCACAGGATGCACTCATAGAGTCCATCGAGTTCGTCGCGGTCCGCCGGGGATTGAGGGATCTCCTGCTCTGGCATGGGGTCGTTGCGGATCAGGTAGGGCTTGATCGAGCGGTACTGCTCGTAGAACTGGGTCATGTCGACCACCAGATCTCGGATCACCGGGCGCCCGGGGAAAGGGCGGACCACGATGGGCTCACTCAGTTCGGTGATGGGGGTGATGCAGGCGAGGCAGTTCTTGCCGTTGACGTTGACGCCGTCCGAGCCGCACACACCCTCGCCGCAGGAGTGGCGGAAGGCGAAGCTCTCGTCCTGTTTCTTGATCTCCAGCAGGGCATCGCGCAGCATCATGCCCTGGACGGGGCGGACCTCGTAGGTCTGCATGCGCGGCCTTTTGTCGACATCGGGGTTGTAGCGGTAAACACTGACTTTCATGTTCTTTACCTAATCTCTTACTCGGGCGCTCCAAAGGCTGTGCCGCCGGTTGGTGTGCGAGTGGCTGCGCTATGCAGAACCACCCTGCCACCAATCATCAGTCACTGACCACCAGCCACTGACCACTAATAGGTCCGCTCCTTCGGCGGGAACGATTCGACCGTCAGCGGCTTGGTGCGCACCGGCTTGTAGTCTATGCGGTCCCCATCCCGATAGTAGAGGCTGTGCTTCATCCAGTTGACGTCGTCGCGCTTGGGGTAATCGGGTCGCGAGTGGGCGCCGCGGCTCTCCTTGCGGTGCAGGGCGGAGACGGCGACGGCCAGCCCCACGTCGATCAGGTTTTCCAATTCCAGGGCCTCAATGCGGGCGGTGTTGAAGACCTTGGATTGATCCCCGAGTCGAGCGTCCTTGAAGCACTCGCGCAATTCGCCGAGCTTCTTGTAGCCTTCGGCCATAACCTCCTCGGTGCGGAAGACCCCCGCGTGGTCCTCCATACACTTGCGGAATGCGGCCCGCAGCTGGTGCGCCGGCACGCCTTCGCCCGTGTGGTCCCAGCGGGTGAGGCGGGCCATGGCCTGCTCCAGGCTCACCGGGTCAGTCTCACGCCGGCTGTGGTTGGTGCGCACATACTCAATGATGTCTTTACCGGCCAGGCGCCCGAATACCAGGATGTCCAGGAGTGAGTTTCCGCCCAGGCGATTGGCCCCATGGACCGAGGCGCAGGCGCACTCACCGGCGGCATAGAGACCGGCGACGGCTTCTTCCGCACCGTACTTGGCCGGGATCACCACGCGCCCGAAGCGGTCGGTGGGGATGCCGCCCATCTGGTAGTGGGCGGTGGGGAAGACGGGGATGGGCTGGCTCACCGGGTCGGCTCCGGCGAAGATGCGGCTCGATTCGCGGATGCCGGGCAGGCGCTTTTCGATGACGTTCGCACCCAAGTGTTCGAGCTTGAGGTAGATGTAATCGCCGTTCTCGCCGGCACCGCGCCCCTCCTTGACCTCGGTGACGATGGAGCGCGCGACCACGTCGCGGCTTGCCAGGTCCTTGGCGCGCGGGGCATAACGTTCCATGAAGCGCTCCCCGTCCTTGTTCACCAGGAAGCCGCCCTCGCCGCGCACCCCCTCAGTGATCAGCATGCCCTTGCCGGCGATACCGGTGGGGTGGAACTGGTAGAACTCCATGTCCATCAGCGGCACCCCAGCGCGCAGGGTCATGGCGCAGCCGTCACCCGTGTTGATGTGAGCGTTAGAGGTGGTGCGGAAGATCTGACCGCAGCCGCCGGTGGCGAGCAGGATCGCCGTGGCTTCGATCAGGATCGGCTCGCCGGTCTCGATTTCCAGGACCAGAGCGCCGCAGATGGCCCCTTCCTTGTCCCTGACCAAGTCCAGGGCAAAGAACTCGTCGAAGAAATGGGTGCGGGCGCGGATGTTCTGCTGGTAGAGAGTATGCAGGATGGCGTGGCCGGTGCGGTCGGCCGCCGCGCAGGTACGCGCCGCCTGATCGCCCCCGAAGTCCTGACTCTGACCGCCGAAGGGACGCTGGTAGATCTTGCCGTTGTCGAGCCGCGAGAAGGGTACGCCCGCGTGCTCCAGTTCATAGACTGTCGGGATCGCCTCGCGGCACATGAACTCGATGGCGTCCTGGTCCCCGAGGTAGTCGGAGCCCTTGACCGTGTCGAACATGTGCCAGTGCCAGTTGTCCGGCAGGACATTGGCCAGGGCCGCGTTGACGCCGCCCTGCGCCGCCACCGTGTGGGAGCGGGTCGGGAAGACCTTGGAGACCACGGCCACATGGACGTCGGCACTGGCGAGTTGCAATGCCGCGTTCAGACCGGCGCCGCCGGCACCGATGATTAGGGCATCGAAGTGTCTGGTTGGGATGGACATGGACTAATTACCCTAGGATCCTGCTTTGATGATGGCGATGACGATGGCCTTGAAGCCCCACAGCCCGGAGGCCAGGAAGGTGAAGGCGACGAGCGCGAGCAGGATCACCCGCAGGCCGACGATCTGCACGTAGTCGAGAAACACGTCACGGATGCCGACCCAGGCGTGGAACAGGACAATCGGGAAGAAGAGCAGCAGCGCGGCGGTCACTACCGGTTGGGCCACCCAGGCGCGCAGCGCCAGATAGTCCACCGGGGCGTCGAACGTGAACTTGATGAAGAGATAGGTGATGAATACCGCGAGATAGACGGCGGTCAGCCGTTGAGCCAGCCACGCGAGGATGCCTGATGCCTGGCGACTCATTGTGCCACCCTCCAGAGCAGAACCAACACCAGGACTACGAGCGCGGAGATCATGACGATCCAGGCGCCCAGGCGCGACCATTTGCGGTCGAGCCCGATCCGCAGGTCCAGGAGCAGGTAGCGGATCCCCGCGAACAGGTGATGCAGGAAGCTCCAGGCCAGCGCGAGCAGGGCCAGGCGCACGAACCAATTGTGGAGGAAGGCGGCGCTGGCGTCGAATCCCGCCTGCCCCGACACGGCCTGGTCGAAGAGGATGGCCCCGATCGGGATGGACAGGACCATCAGGATTCCGCTGATGCGGTGGAGTATGGAAACATAGCCGGTGGCGGGGAGTTTGATCCGCCAAAGAGCCAGGTGCACGGGTCTGGTTGCTTGCATGCTTAATCCTATGTGGAAAGGCGAAGTCTGCCGGTCCTCGCGACCCCGGCCACAGGGCCAGGGTCCGGCGTCCGGCAGGTACGACGATCCTCACCTGCCCATGGGTCTCGCGGGCCAGCAGGGTTGCCAAGGGTCGCCAAGGGTCGCACCCCCCATTGTGCACCGCAACAGCGTTGCGCGTCATCCGCGCGTGCGTCAATGGGCTCTATTTGAGAATAACATATTGCTGTAGTTGGTTATCGTGTGTCCCACGTCGGCGCGGCGTGTCGGGTGCCACGGTGTAGCGATTGGCGGTCGAGGTTGCAGCCGGAACCAGGCCACAGGTTGCTATTTTGGTTCCGGCCAGGGTACGACCGGCGACCGCCGCACACTCCGGGTGCATATCCCTCGGACTGCTCGAGCGCCTTTTCGAGTAGCCGTTTAGCCCCCCCTGGTTGCCAAATAGCCGTAGCGGGTCGCTCCGATCAGATGGCTGGTGAGGGCAACGGTGGGGCTTGAAG